>NZ_SJUQ01000004.1:0-206871 GCF_004337045.1 Exiguobacterium sp. SH5S4 | reverse complement strand
TCATTCCGTCGACTTCCCCCCGAAGGGTTCCGTCGATTTCCTGCGCTCGACTTGCATGTATTAGGCACGCCGCCAGCGTTCGTCCTGAGCCAGGATCAAACTCTCCAAAGAATTTGATATAGCTCTTGAAAATGACGAAGCTTGCGCTTCAATCAAAACTTGTAAAACTTTTTTGCCTCATCGTTCAGTTTTCAAAGTTCGTCTGTCGCGCTTGGCGACTCAATTAATTTATCACGTTTTCTGATTAAAAGTCAACAACTTTTTTCAAAAATTGTTTTTCTGGAATAATCATTTGCTGTGACAACGTTTATAACTATAATGCCTATTTACCACCGCGTCAATAAAAAATAACAAGAAAATAAAAAAAGATTGGATCTCTGTATTTAGAGACCCAATCCCAATCAATTTGTAGCCAGTGGCACGTATCCTGTCTTTTCAACAAGTGACTGTCCTTCTTCAGACGTCAGCCATTCGATGAACGGCTTATATTGCTCGTATTTGTCGGTCGTCGTGACCGCATAAAACTCGGATGTGATCGGGTACGTCCCGTCCCCGATCGTCTCGACCGTAGGCGCGACATCATCGACCCGTAACAATTTAATCGCATGTTCATCTACCATCTCCGTTGCATAAAAGCGGAACGAGAATCCGATAGCATTTTTATTGTTTTGATAAGAAGCCGTCTGTTCGATGATGCCACCCATTCCTTCCGGGACATCCTCGACCGGGGCGTCCATAAGCTTTTTGTCCCCCATCAAACGCTGCAAAGCCGTTTGGCTCCCGCTGTCTTCTGGCCGTTGGAACGCTCGAATCGAATCTTTTTTACCACCGACTTCATCCCAACTCGTAATATCCCCTGCATAGATGTTTTGAATTTGTTCCAATTCGAGCGAGTCGACCGGGTTGTCTTCATGTACGAAAAAGACGAACGCCTCACGGCCGATCGGTGTCATCTGAAACTCTACTCCTTGTCGCTCAGCTACTGCCAACTGTTGATCGGACGGTCCGGCTACAAAGATGATATCCGTTTCCCCTTTAACCAATCGCTCATACGCTGTACCTGTCGTCGTCGAGACGACCGAGCTGACTTCAGGGCTATCGGGGTTATAATCCGCTTCAGGATAAACCGCCTCGACGAATGCAGCATACATCGGATACAGCGCCGTCGCGCCGTCTAGTCGGGGAATGTTTGTTCCAATCTCAAATGTTGAAGGCTTATCGAGTTCAGCCAAATCAGACTTAGGCTTGAACGGTTGATAGTCACGCAACGAGACGCCACGTTCTTCAATCCGTAATCCCGCCGTGTACACGTAATATCCTTTCACGGAACTAAAGAAAACAATCCCGACAACCGTTCCAATTAAAGCGATACGTTTGAGTTGTCCTTTCGATAACGACGAAAAGTCATATAGCGCCATAATAACAATCAAGAGAACGACCACGTACCAAATCGTCCAAATGATCGGCCGCTCACTTCCGAGAGGATCGCCCATCGCAAACAATCCTGTCACAATTGATAAGAATCCAGCCGCAACTATAATAAACACACTGCCGAGCAGAAATTTAGTAACCTTCATTCGATTCAGTTTCCCCATTCTCTTCTATATAGTTAAGCAATTTCATAAGCGACCGCTTCGACGCCTACTCCTTTTGTCGGACGTGTCACTGCCCGAACGTAACCTTTCCGGACTAAGAAACCGACGATGCTGCCGAGGTCGACTTTTAACTCTTGTAAGTTCGGGTGATCCATCAACTCCGAGAACGACCATGGTTCGTCACGTTGTTGCATCGCCTTCAAAAGTAACAACGTACCCGGCAAGACTTTAGATTGGATTAAATGTTCCATGCCGATGATGACCAGGTGAATACGTTGTTCGAGTGATTCATGCCCGTTCACGAGTTCGTCGTGAAGCTTATACACTTCTAGGTCGAGTTTACGGACTTGCTTCCATAATACAATCTCCGGGTGGATTCCTGCCTCCAGGATGGAGAGCCGCGCCAAATGCGTGAGCGCATGATGGATTTGGGTGAACGCATCTTGATGCTCTTCCTGTAAGAACAGTCCGCGCCCATCTTCGAAACGTCTAAGCAGTTTAGCGAACGCGAGCGAGAGTTGCAGTCGTTGCTCCTCGTTCGAGAAATTGCGCAACCGCTGCCTGAGCTCGAGCAAAAACTCATTTCGTTCGAACAGCACCATGCCGTCTTCGATCCAATGGATGGCACGCCGATTCTCGTTCATTAGAATCCAACGATCCATCATCGAATCACTGACTATATGAAGAACGATTTTTTCTTGTCCGACTTGATAGTGTTTCACTGTCCAAAATGGTTCTTCCTTCGCTTCAATCACAATCAACAATCGATCTGATTGATCTGTTAATGGATCGCGCGGCCGTTTCTTCTTCACTTCAATGATGCCAAGCGTTGTTTTCAAGGCTGCATATTCTGAATAAATCGTTCGAGTCGCATATTCCATCGTCACCTTGATACCTTCTTTCTAATTAGTAAACGTCAATCGGTTCACACGATTATCTAATCTGATACAAAAATGATTCGCCTTCTTTTGAAATTCTCCTGCCACCGATTGTACGAACTTCTCAGCTTCGAGCAGATGAGCTATAGTAAAGACAGACATGGAGGGATTATGTATGAAAAAACGGGGGAATAAAATCAACCGCGCCAGAAACCTGGCCTTGCTGCTCGTGTTCGCTGGAATTGGGGTCATGTATCTCGGGCTACTCGCCAAAAGCATCGCGTGGCTGATGATTATTTTCATGTTGCTCGGTTTCGTGATGGTACTGTCGAGCTCGGCGCTTTACTTCATCGTCGGCATGGCGTCGACGAAAGCAATCATCGTCACTTGTCCGAACTGTGAGAAAGAGACAAAGATGCTCGGACGTGTCGATCTATGTATGCATTGCGATGAACCGTTGACGATCGATCAATCGCTCGAAGGCAAAGACTTCGATGAGAAGTATAACAAACGCCAATCACACCAGAACGACTAAAAAAAACATCCTCAGCCTGAGGATGTTTTTAATGTTTATGCGCTTGTTCAGTTTGGCAAGCCGGGCACGTCCCGTATACTTCGAGGCGGTGACGATCCACTTTGAAGCCTGTCAATTGAGAAGCGACCGCTTCAATCTCATCAAGGACAGGATAGTTAAAGTCGACGACTTTCCCGCACGTATCACAGATGATGTGATAGTGACGGGATGTCACAAAATCGAACCGGCTCGAAGCGTCACCATAATTCATCTCTTGAACAAGTCCGATATCTTTAAAGACACGTAAGTTGTTATAGACGGTGGCGACACTCATGTTCGGGAATCTACCCGAAAGTGCCTTATAAATGTCATCCGCTGTCGGGTGACTGTGCTCCGTGACGAGGTACTCCAAAATCGCCTGTCGCTGAGGCGTCATTCTGACTCCATGTTCTCGGAGCGACTGAACAGCATGGTCAAGCATTTCGCTTCCCACGTCAATCCCTCATTTCTTTTATTAGAATTTATGCGAAGTGTCTGTTTAGAATTAACCTATTTCTTACATAGTAATCTTTATAAATAGTGTACTGATTTCTAAACCCTTCGTCAAACGTTGAGCTTATGCGGTTGACGGCTGTGATACAATAATTGCGAATTTGTAAAAGGAGGCAATACATATGACAACAACATCAAATCGTAAAACTTCAGACGTTCTATATGAAGACGCATTGACGCATATCGTCGGGGGTGTCAACAGTCCCTCACGTTCGTTCAAAGCGGTCGGCGGCGGTGCCCCGGTTTATATGGAGCGCGGAGAAGGTGCTTATTTTTATGATGTGGACGGCAACCGCTATATCGATTACTTGGCCGCGTATGGACCGATCGTTACCGGCCATGCCCACCCCCATATCCACAACGCCCTCATCGAAGCGTCGGCAAAAGGGCTTCTTTACGGGACGCCTCACGCGCTTGAAGTCGAATTCGCCAAGAAACTAAAAGCGGCGATCCCATCGATGGACAAAGTCCGCTTCACCAATTCTGGAACCGAGGCCGTCATGACGACAATCCGCGTCGCCCGTGCCTACACTGGACGCGAACTCGTCGTCAAGTTCAGTGGCTGCTACCATGGCCATTCCGACTTGATGCTGATTGCGGCGGGAAGCGGACCGGCGACGCTCGGTTCACCCGACTCAGCCGGTGTGACCCGCGCCACGGCGAAAGAAGTTATCACCGTCCCGTTCAACGACGTCGAGTCGTACCGGGCGATGATGAACGAATGGGGCGATCAAGTCGCCTGCGTTCTCGTCGAACCGATCGTCGGAAACTTCGGGATCGTTGAACCAAAACCCGGCTTCTTGCAAGCCATCAACGAGATCACCCATGAACACGGCGCGCTCGTCATTTACGACGAAGTCATCACAGCGTTCCGGTTCACGTACGGAAGCGCCCAACAAGTGTACAACATCGAGCCAGACATGACGGCGCTCGGTAAAATCATCGGTGGTGGACTTCCAATCGGAGCATACGGCGGGAAAGCAGAAATCATGGAGACGGTCGCACCGCTCGGACCCGCTTACCAAGCCGGGACGATGGCCGGAAACCCCGCCTCGATGGCGACCGGACTCGCTTGTCTCGAAGTGCTCGAGCAACCGGGCGTCTATGAAAGATTAGATTCGTTAGGCGCACGTCTCGAAGCAGGGATCCGTGAAGCCGCGAGAACTCACGGCGTCACGATCACGCTTAACCGCCTGAAAGGCGCGCTCACCGTCTACTTCACGGACGAGATCGTCACGGACTACGAAGGAGCCGAGAAGTCGGACGGCGAAATGTTCGGTCGCTTCTTCAAATTGATGCTTGAGAACGGTGTCAACTTGGCCCCCTCGAAATATGAGGCATGGTTCTTGACGACGGAACATACGGAACAAGATATCGATGAGACGATTGCCGCAGTAAATCGCGCGTTCGCACAGCTATAAAACAAGGAGATGCCGCGGCATCTCCTTTTATGTTTATACGGACGGACGAATCCACAATTGATCATATCGCGGGTGACCGAACACATCGAGCGGTACATCTCCAAAGAAACTCGGAAAGCGGCGCTCACGAGCGACATGATACAGCGGGATGACGAGGGCCGCCTCAGTCAACTGGCGTTCGACTTCGCGATGCAGCATCGACCAAGCGCTCACGTCGGTTTGTTGATAGCGGTCCACCATCGCCCGGAGCTCCACTTCATTCGCGAGCAACTTGCCGACAAGCGACAGTTCACTCGTCAAAAAGGCAAGGAACGCCAAATCGAGATCTTCACTCATCATCTCTCCGCATAAAATCAAATCGGCACGGCAAAGTGTCTCATCTTGTAACAAAGACCCAATCGTATACGTCTCAGTCTCGACGGTAAACCCGGCCGTCCGTAACTGTGTAGCCACGAGCGCCGCGTCTTGCGCCGCCACTTCAAACGGCAAGTGCAACAGCCGGAGCGGACGCTGACAAACCGTTCCCTCCCCGTGCACGTGAACGGGACGACTCGTCTCCGGAAAAAATCCGTGTGCTACTTGGTGGCGCTCTCCTCCCATCTCCACGAACGCCTCTTTTTGAATCGCTCGTTGAATCGCACGACGCGCCGGCGCATCGTCCTTCAACCAGGACTGCCTCATGTTGAACACGAGATAGCGTGCTCCCGCCTCGGCGATCCACTTCACGAGGCTATGATCGTCACGGGTGCTCCATTTCGCATAATCCGTTTCGGAAAACGTGACGAATTCAACCACATCCAAAGACGGTCTCGGCCGGAGCCCACGCTCGAACGCCCTTAAACGTACGACTTCCTCCGACGTCTGCTCCAGCTTGAACGGCCCCGTCCCCACGACCCCTTCGGCCCCTTGATACGTGATCGAGGCCGGGGTTTGGGCGAGAAGTCGTTCGATATAGGCCATATGTGCTTTCGTATGTAAATCGATGACGTACGATGCTTTGGACTCGATCCGTTCGATCGGTGCGAACAGCCATACTTGTTTGCCATGATCCAATAACCGATTCAACGAGTAGACGATGTCCTTGGCCGATAGCGTCACCCCGTTATGAAACGTTACCCCTTTGCGGATATAGCAACGAAATCCGAACGGCATCTCCTCTATATAGTGGGCGAGCGAGGGCTGGACAGTCGTCCCGTCCCATTCGAACAGGCGGTCGAAGACGTGCCGTGACAAAGACGCCTCCATCGCGATGTGGATATCGAGCGGATCGAGCGATTCGAGCGCTCTCGTCCGGGGAAAAATGAACCGGTCTTCTTCAGTCTGCTCAAAGCCAAAACGGCTCCAAATAAGTGCTTGAATCACTTCTCGCAAGGCGGGTGGCCAGTCCCATTCCAACCACTTGGCCGCATCGGCCATCGAGGCCTGAACGAAAGACTCATCGATCCAAGCTCTCAGGGTTCGGTCAAACTCCGGCTGAAAGCGGAGCACCGATTCATGGCCTCGTCCTTTCCCCGGCCGATACTCCACCCACCCGAACGTTTCCCACGCCTTCATATCCCGTTTCACTTGTTTCTCGCTATAGCCGACCGTATCGACCGCTTCCCGTAGCGTCAGTTCCACTTTGTTCTGTTCCAACGCACGACGATAAATCGCCACCAGCTTCGCATTCATGTCGTTCCCCCTAAAAGTGGACATCTAAAAATCATTTGTCTCTTTTTACCAAGTGTAGTCCACGTTTAAAGTAGTGACAAGGAGGTGCTCGCATGAAATTCAAAGATTTCCCATTAAATGTTCGACTCCGACTCGTCTGCGGCTTTTTTATCCGTATCGTCGGCTCGGCTATCTTTCCATTCATGGCTTTATATTTTTCCGAAGAACTCGGCAAAATCGCCGCTGGAATCATCATGACGTCGTTTGTTGTCGTCGGTTACGTTACCGGCTTGTTTGGCGGGTACTTCTCAGACCGTTTCAACCGCAAGCACGTGCTTCAAATCGGTCAGATCGTCCAAATCCTTTGTTTTATGGGGATGACGGTCGCCATTCATCCGTCGAATAACTGGGCGCTCGTCGTCGCCGTGCTTTACTTCGGTCACGCCGTCGCGAACGGTTTGAACTACCCTGCTCTCGAAGCCATCGTCATCGATTCGATGGAAGAGTCGAACCGTAAAGCGATTTACGTGTATGACTACTGGCTCGTCAATTTGGCGATTGCCGGGGGCGTCATGCTCGGAGGTGCTTTTTATCGAGACTATCGTTTCGGACTATTCGTCGGGATGACGCTCGTGTTGACGATCACGACGCTCGTCTTGCAACGTTTTCTCGTTGATAGCTATAAAGGAAACCATTCGACGTCTGCTAACCCGCTCGTCGGCGTGTATCAAAACTATCGAATCGCACTCAGTGACCGTCGTTGGATGCTGTTCGTCCTCGGTAGTATGCTCGTCTTCTCGACCGAGTTCCATATGGCAAACTATATCGGTGTCCATTTGGCCGAATCGTTCACAGAACGGTCGATCGTCGGCGTCCCGTTTGACGGTGTACGCATGATGGCGTTCATGCAGCTTGAGAACACGTTGCTCGTCGTCGCCATCACGTTCGCGGTGACCGCTTTCGTGAAACGCTACCGGGAAAAGTATATCTTCTTCATCGGCTTATCCTTATACGTGACGGCCTATGCCGCGATTACGTCAATGAACTCGTTCATCACGCTTGCCGTCCTCGCCATCGTCTTCACCATTGGGGAGTTGCTCTATTCACCGATTCGACAAGTGAAACAAATCGACTTGATCGATCCGACTCGACGGGCCTCATACCTCGCCTTCGGAGGCTTGACGTTCCACGGGGCGAAACTTGTCGCCGCAGCCGGCATCGTCGTCGGCGCGTTCATCGGGCCGGTATTCATGAGCGGCTACATGTTCTTATTCGGCGCCCTTGGAGGTTACCTTTATTACGTCTCGCTCTACAAGATGGAACCTGCCCGTCAGCTCGCCGCTTGACGTTTGAGCATTCGTTCGAACGGATAAAGTCAGGAGAGAAGGAGGCGCTCCCTATGCCAGCCATTGTCTTATTCGACGGAGACTGCAACTTTTGTGACGCCAGTGTGCAGTTCATCTTAAATCGTGATTCAACAGGAAACTTCCATTTCGCCTCACTTCAAGGTGAGGCCGGACAAGCAATCCGAAAACGTCATCGTATCCCGGATACGGTCGACAGCATCGTTTTGATCAAAGACGGCGTCCCTTATTTGAAATCGGACGCGGCGACCCGGATCGCCGAGGGGTTGGACGGGAACTGGCGGATGCTTCGCTTCATCCGACTCATCCCTAAACCGCTTCGTGATTTTGGTTACGACATCATCGCGAACAACCGCTATCGCTGGTTCGGTCAGAAAGAGACGTGCAAACTACCGACCCCAGAAGAACGGAGTCGCTTTATCGACCAAACACCAAACCAGCCGACTCATCAATGAGCCGGCTGGTTTTTTAGTCCATGCATGTCAAGTACGTCCAGTGGCACTCCGGCATCGGATTGCCCATAAAGCTGACCCCAAGGTCGTCCGCCCGGTGGATCGTCATCCACGGTGCATCGCCGACTTGGACGTAGACTTCATGATGCGGCGACTGGGTGTGACTTCCGGACAGTTTGAACGTCGCACTGTTTTTAAGTGCCGTGACGATGGTGTATTTAATATCCGGCGCAACGACGAGCGGATTGCCTACCGAATGTTGCAAACGAAATGCAGCTTTCCCCCGCTCGATGTCGACATCTTCTACATACACGCGGTCGACCGAAGCGACGTCTTCGCCCGTCAATCGATGATGCTTCGTATACCCGCGGGTAACGTTCGCATCTTTTTTTAACGAGATAATCGGAATATCGGTCAACCCCTCGACTTTCACTTCCGTCCGGGTCCGATATTCGGTCGCATGGACGTTATAAGGACGTCCGTCCCCTTCAAAATACGGATGCGGTGACATCAGGTTCGGGTTTTTAATCATCGGCGGACGAATGAACGTCTGGACACGCAGGTTAATGCCGTCGACCGTGGCCACGTCCGGACGTGTCGGACTGACGAGGAAATACATCGTGAAGAGCTCCTTGTCACGTCTCGTATCCGACTTCATCTCTTTCGCGAGCGACATCGCTTTTCCGACCATATGCACGAGACGGGTCCCCGGTTTATCATCTCGCTTGACCGGACGCAAAGCCCGAACTTCATAGAGCGTCGGTTGTTCGAGCGGTGTCTCGTCGATGTATCCGCTCCCGACGATTTCCGCGATACGGCGTCCTTCACGATATACCGCATACGTGTCGACGTCCGCGATTGGGTCCCACTGTAAATACGTTCCGCTCGGCGCCACGACCGCCGACGTCAGATGACGATTCCAATACAAGTCGTCGTTTGGATTAACGGCCGCAGTATACAGTTTTGCCACTTCGCCAAACTCGTCCGAGATGCGGTAAGCGACTTGCTCCCCAACGCTCGTCTCCCGGTCGACATAATGCTGATCCGTCCCCTCATATACGCACTTCCCGTTGCGTGTCACGCGCACTTTCCCATCAAACGACCACGTTAACTCTAACCCGTCGTTGAGCGGACGGACATTGATCAATCCTTCCCCATTTATCATCGTGTCATCCCCCTTTTGGCATGTCGTTTCTTCATTCCCGTCTACTAGATACGGAAAACAAAAAAAGACTTCGAGTTGAACTCGAAGCCTCACTCCACGACAGCTAAGTCTTGGATCATATACAAATCATAGTAAGCGCCACGGCGACGCATCAATTCTTCATGCGTTCCCGCTTCCATGATTCGACCGTTGTCGACGACGACAATTTTATCGGCGTCGGTGATCGTTGATAGGCGGTGGGCGACGATGAGCGTCGTCCGTCCTTTCGTCAATCTTGCGAGCGAATCTTGGATCATCGACTCACTCTCGAGGTCGAGCGCACTCGTCGCCTCATCGAGAATGATGATCGGCGGATGTTTGAGGAAGACGCGGGCGATGGCAAGACGTTGCTTCTGTCCCCCCGACAGCTTCACGCCTTTTTCTCCGACCGGCGTGTTGTAACCGTCCTGCAAGTTCATGATGAACTCGTGGGCGTTGGCCGCTTTCGCAGCGGCGATGACGGCATCGTCCGTCGCTTCCGGATTCCCCATCCGGATGTTCATGGCGACCGACTCACTGAAGAGAACCGAATCTTGCATGACCATACCGATTTGGTCGCGAAGGGCCCGGAGTTTAAAGTCACGGACATCGACGCCGTCGATTTTGATACTGCCGTCCGTCACGTCATAAAAGCGTGGAATCAAACTGACGAGCGTCGATTTCCCGCCGCCGGACATGCCGACGAAGGCGATCCGTTCCCCGGACCGGATGTGCAGGCTGACGTCATGCAAAGCACGCGTCCCTTCTTTCTCATAGGCAAAGCCGACACGATCGAGTTCGATATCCCCGGCCGTCTGCACCGGCACGAACGCATCGCGTTTCTGTTCGATATCATACGGCTCATCGAGAAATTCAAAGACCCGGTCCATCGACGCGACCGACTGCGTGAGCGTCGTCGCCGAGTTGACGAGACGACCGAGCGGTGCGTAGAGGCGGTCGATATAAGCGATGAAAGCGACGAGTGTCCCGAGCGAGACCTGTTCTTGTAACACGAGCCAAGAAGCCGACGTAAAGATTAAGATCGGCGCGATGTCCGTGATTGTCGAAACGACGACGTACGTCTTCGCATTCCAACCTGTATGGCGAAGTGCGGCTTTCAAGAAGCCACCGTTCTGTTCTTCAAACGCCTTGTTCTCATACGGCTCGAGCGCGAAACTGCGGATGACAGCCATACCGTTGACACGTTCGGTCAAATGGCCTTGAAGATCAGCGAGTGCGGCCGAGCGTTCCCGGGTGAGGCGGCGCAAGCGTCCATAGAAGTAGCGGACGGCGATCGCATAAAACGGGAGCGGCAAGATAGCGATGAGCGTCAGTTGCGGGTCGATCGTATACATGATGGCGATCGCGATCAAAATCGTGACCATATCGAGCCAAATGTTCATGAGTCCCGTGATGACAAAGTCTTTCGTCTGCTCGACATCGTTAATGATACGCGAGATGATTTGCCCGGTCTTATTGTTCGAATAGTAACGAAGCGATAGCTTTTGCACGTGGTCGAACAATCGGTTCCGAACGTCGAACAAAATTCGTGTTGCGGCCCATTGTGCCAAATATTGCCGCAAATACTCGATCGGCGGCTTCAAGACGAGGAAGATGAAGAAGACGATGCTGAACAACCAAACGAGCTCAGTGTAATCCGTCGCCGGGTCCGGGTCCGTCAAATATTTATCGATCACATGTCTATAAAGTAGCGGCAATCCGAGAGGGATTGAGAATTTCAAGATCCCGACGAAAATCGTCAAAGCAATTTGTTTTTTATATGGTTTTACGAACTGTAAATAGCGTCTAACACTTCCCATAGAGCCCTCCTTCAAGAAAAAAAGCGGAGATGAGTACTCATCTCCGGTAACGTGCTTCGTATTCGCGATACCATTCATCGACGAATGTTGGGTTGAACGGCCCTTTCCGTCCTCGAATCCAGTTGATAAGTTCTTGAACGTTCTGTTTCAAGATTCGATCAATCGCTTTCGGATAATTCATTTCGCGACGATGCCGCTCGTATTCATCCTCATCTAAAATCGTGTACGACATATCCGGGAACACTTTAATATCTAAATCGTAGTCAATGTACTTGATGGCTCGTTCTGCCCCATCGAACGTTGTCGGCGAACCTAGATTACAGTAGTAGTAAATCCCGTCTTCGCGAATCATACAGATGACATTAAACCAAAACTCAGATGAAAAGTAGCAAATTGCCGGCTCTCTTGTTCTCCATTGCCGGCCGTCTGATTCACTGACCATGATGCGGTCGTTGAACCCAATCATATCCGTTTTTGACGATTGAAGGACGAGCGTTTCTTCCCAAACGCGATGCAAAGTCCCGTTGTGCTTGTAGCTCTGTATCTCGATCTTGCTACCTGCTTTGGGAAATAAGCTCATAAGCTCCTCCTTTCCGCTATGATGCTGTACATTCTCATTTTTAATTATAGCGACTTTCAGAACCAATGAAAAAGGAAATCTCTTATTTTCACGAATTTAGTGCTTTTTGGAAGGCGACGGCTCGTCCTGCGAACATCGGGCGGAGAATAAACTGCTCGACAATCGCTTCGGGTAAGTAACTATCGAACGTCACTTCATCGACCATGACGGCCTTCCCATCGACTTCTTTCACACTGTGAACGTGACAAAACCGTTTGAACGGGAACGGCAAAGTCACACCTTGGTCACAAAATGCGTGCCGCCCCGCTAACGTGATCGCACTGATCCACGGCAGCGTGACCGGTCCGACACCGACACGGAGATGGATTCGATTACCTTCTACGGACGCGCCATCTCCGACGAGCGTCACTTCTGGAAACGTCGTCAGTTCAGATAAAAGCGACGCGTCTTGCAACAATTCCCACAACGCCTCGACGGAAGTGTCGAACGGCGTTTCGACGTCAAACTGTCTCATTTCTATCCCCTACCAATCGTTCTAGTTTTTGTTGGGCAACCGACACGGTCAACACATCCCGCTCGTCCCCGGCGAGCCAAATCCAATCCTCGTCCGGCAACGTTTCGACCTCATATAAGTCGACGTACCAGATGATGTGTGAAAACACGTGTTTCACTTGTCCAATATAGGTTCCGTTTAACTGTTCCCCCGTTCCACGATCTGTAAGCGGGTATTGCCACATTCCCGCGAGCAGACCTGTATCGGGCCGCTGAACGTAGGCGATGCGACCGTCACGTTTACAGTAGAGGGCATCGAACATCTCGATCCGGGCCGCTCCTTTTTTCGTCTTGACCGGAAGCTCATCCTGGACGTGATGCGCATAGGCGTAACATTCGTCTTGGACCGGACAGAGCGAGCACATCGGATTTTTCGGGGTACAGACGGTCGCACCGAGCTCCATGACAGCTTCATTAAAATCGGAGGCGTGCTCCGGGTCCATCAGGCGCCGAATGACTTGATCAAAAATCTTCCGTGTTTTTGGTACGGCGATATCTTCATAGATGCCAAACTGGCGGGCCATGACGCGCATGACGTTCCCGTCGACGGCAGGCTCGGGCTGATTGTAGGCGATCGAGAGCACGGCTCCGGTCGTATACGGACCGACCCCTTTCAATTTTTCAAACAGTTCTTTTTCCTCCGGTACGACGCCGTCATACGTAGAGACGACTTCTTTTACCGCTTGATGGAGGTTACGGACGCGCGAGTAGTATCCAAGCCCTTCCCAATATTTGACGACCTCGTCGGGATGAGCATCTGCTAAGTCCTCGATCGTCGGGAAGCGGTCCATGAATCGGTTGTAATAAGGGATGACCGTATCGACACGCGTCTGTTGGAGCATGACTTCGCTCACCCACACCCGGTACGGATTTTTCCCGTGCCGCCACGGCAAATCGCGTTTTTCACGATCGAACCAGGTGAGTAAATTTTCATTGAACTGACGAATAGTATAATTTGTGAACAATTTATCAATATCGAGCATTTTGTTTCCCCTCGTTTTAAAAATATTGTATGATGGTAGCGATCATTGAACGTCGTTTCTTTATTAACGGAGGTGCTGAAGCACATTGGATACTGCGACACACATTGGAATGGGCCTTGGTTTAAGCGCCCTTGCGACACTTAGCCCGGAAGTAGCAAATGATTCGCAAATGTTCTTGGCTATGACGGCTACCGCTCTTGTCGGTTCGCATGCGCCAGACTTTGACACCGTCTTCAAACTTAAAGGAAACAGCACTTATTTACGCCAGCACCGCGGTCTTTCACACGGAATCACCGCACTTCTTGCTTGGCCGATCATCGTCAGTGCCATCATCGGTATGGTACTTGGCGTCAACCCTGCTTCATTATGGGTCATGGCACAAATCGCGGTATTGTTACACGTCACCGTCGACTTGTTCAACGCTTACGGGACGCAAGCCCTGCAACCTTTCTCGAAGAAATGGATTGGCTGGGGCGTCATCGGAACGTTTGACCCTTACTTGTTCTCTGCTTATTACGGGGCATATGTATTATGGCTTATCACAGGGGCAACTGTCCCGATTTTTGCACTGCTCATTGCGCTCGTTATCAGTTACTATGCGATTCAGTTCAAACTACGTAACCGTGCGCTCGCAACGGTCGCCCGTCACTTCGCCGGAGCCCATGAGCTCTTCATCTCACCGGGTATCGGTTGGGACGACTGGCACGTCGCCGTTCGTTTCCGCAACGGACTCGGTGCGGTCAAAGTGAAAAAAGGTGAAGTTATCGAATGTGGCCGCTTCCGTGACAAGGCGATGCCTGGCGAAGACGACCTGCATTTCGTCGAAGCACGTAAAAATGCAGACTTGCAGTCGTTCTTGGCATTTTCAAAAATTCACACATACACGGTCACACGTCATAACGGCATGATCGAGTATCGGTTCACAAACTTGCGCTACTTCTCGAAAGACATCTACCCGTTCGTCGCTGTCGTCATCGTCGACGAAGAGTCGAACGAAGTCTTGTCTTCGTTCACCGGTTGGGTGTTCAGCGAAGAAAGCTTACAAAAGAAACTTGTCTATGAACAGTAAAAAGTCGCTCTCACGAGCGACTTTTTCTTATGCTTCAGACTCCGTGAATTGGAGCTCGGATTCGAACGTCTCCTCGCGCGTCGTCCCCCGAATCGTCAAGTTACCGGTCAAAACGAACTCGTCAGGCTGCCCGTTCGCATTAACCGCAAACTCGATAAACGTGATTAAGCTTTGCGCCGGGTCGACCTAATATGTTTTTGCCGTGAGTGCGTCCACTCCTTCGATTTGAAACTGATTCCACGATACTCTGTTTGTGGCAAATATTGGCTTCAAAACATCTCGACAGAATTGTGTCAAATTATTGTCAAAAAATTTTGACTTTTATCACTACAACCCGTTAGGATGAAAAAGGGAGCTATTGGCTTACTACAAAATGTAAGCGCATACATCAAACCCCTATACTTTACGGAAAAGGGAGGAACGATCATGATTTATGAAGTACCGAACTCTGCAGGCACGAAAGTCCAGTTCAAGGACCGCTATGAGAACTACATCAACGGAAAGTGGACAGCACCTTCAGGGGGAGACTATTTTGAGAACACCTCTCCGGTAAATGGTAAAGTGTTATGCGAGGTCGCGCGGTCGACGAAAGAAGATATCGAACTGGCACTGGACGCGGCCCATGCCGCCAAAGGCGCCTGGGGCAAAACATCGGTCACCGAACGCTCGGTCATTTTAAACAAGATTGCCGACCGAATGGAAGAAAACCTTGAGATGCTCGCTTACGCGGAGACGTGGGAGAATGGGAAAGCCGTCCGTGAGACGTTGAACGCCGACCTGCCGCTCGCGATTGATCACTTCCGCTATTTCGCCGGCGTCATCCGCTCGCAAGAAGGCGGCATCAGCGAGCTCGACAACGACACGGTCGCCTATCACTTCGCGGAACCGCTCGGCGTCGTCGCTCAAATCATCCCATGGAACTTCCCGATTTTGATGGCAATCTGGAAAGTCGCACCGGCACTCGCCGCCGGTAACTGTATCGTCTTAAAACCGGCCGAACAGACACCGGCTTCGATCATGGTACTGATGGAGCTGATCGAAGACTTGCTGCCACCAGGCGTGCTCAACATCGTCAATGGCTTCGGACTCGAGGCCGGGAAGCCGCTCGCGTCGAGTAACCGTGTCGACAAAGTCGCGTTCACTGGCGAAACGACGACGGGTCGATTGATCATGCAATACGCGTCGCAAAACATCATCCCGGTGACGCTCGAACTCGGGGGCAAGTCACCGAATATCTTCTTCGCCGACATTATGGACGCGGACGATGATTTCTTTGACAAAGCGATCGAAGGGCTCGTCATGTTCGCGTTAAACCAAGGCGAAGTGTGCACGTGTCCATCGCGCGCCCTCATCCACGAGTCGATTTATGAGCCGTTTATGGCACGCGTCCTCGAACGCGTCAAAGCGATCAAGCTCGGCAACCCGCTCGACCCTGACGTCATGATGGGTGCTCAAGCATCGAACGAACAGCTGGAGAAGGTTTTATCGTATCTTGAGATTGGAAAAGCGGAAGGAGCCGAATGTTTGATCGGTGGTGAGCGCAACATGATGGACGGTGACCTCGCCGACGGCTATTACGTTCAGCCGACCATCTTTAAAGGCCACAACAAGATGCGCATCTTCCAAGAAGAAATCTTTGGTCCAGTCTTGTCGGTGACGACGTTCAAGGACGACGCGGACGCGCTCGCCATTGCGAACGATACGCTCTATGGACTCGGCGCCGGTGTATGGACACGCGATATGAACCGGGCCTATCGGTTCGGCCGTGAGATTCAAGCGGGGCGCGTTTGGATCAACTGTTACCATCAATATCCGGCCCATGCCGCGTTCGGCGGTTACAAAATGTCCGGGATCGGCCGGGAGAACCACAAGATGATGCTCAACCATTACCAACGCACGAAAAATATGCTCGTCAGCTACAGCGAACAAAAACTCGGGTTCTTTTAAGATGGTGCGTCGCGTCGAGGCCACCCCCGCCACGCTCGCGCTCCTCGAGCAGTTGCTTGCGAAACACGGTCCGCTCCTGTTCCACCAGTCGGGCGGTTGCTGTGACGGGAGCTCACCGATGTGCTTCCCGCAAGATGAGTTCATGATTGGCGATCACGACGTCCTGCTCGGAGAGATCGGCGGCTGTCCGTTCTATATCCACGAGAAGCAGTATGAGTATTGGAAGCACACCCAGCTCATCATCGACGTCGTCGACGGCCGGGGCGGCATGTTCTCGGTCGAAGGTGTCGAAGGGAAACGGTTTTTGAGCCGTTCCCGTGTGTTCACAGACGATGAGCGTGCCGAGTTGCAACAGATGTGAATGGAGTAACCCTTCTACAAACACAAAAAGTCCCGCTCAACGTTTGAGCGGGACTTACTTTATTTACTCTGCATTTTGAAGCGCAAGTACAACTCGTTGTAATACGCGTTCATGCGTTTGCCTAAGTTTTCGTACACTTCAAGCTCATCTGTCACTTCTTTAGACGGATAGAACCGTTCGTCTGATGTGACTTCTTCATCTAAAAATTCAAGTGCTGCTTCGTTCGGTGTCGAATACCCGACGTAATCGGTATTTCGTGCCGCGATTTCAGCATCGAGCATGAAGTCGATGAATTGATGTGCCCCTTCAATGTTTTTAGATGTGCTCGGGATGACGAGGTTATCGAACCAAAGATTCGTCCCCTCTTCCGGGATCACGTACGTCAACTCGTCGTTCTCGTACATGATCTCAGAAGCGTCACCCGACCAGACGACGGCTGCGGCTGCTTCACGATTGGCCATGAGCATTTTGATCTCATCACCGACAATCGCTTTAATGTTCGGCCAAAGCGTTTCGAGCTTCGCTTCTGCCTCGAGCAGTTCATCACGGTCCGTCGTGTTGAGCGAATAGCCGAGCGAGTTAAGACCGAAGCCCATCACTTCTCGTGTCCCGTCCGCTAGCAAAATATCATTCTCGAGCGGCATGTCCCACAAGTCGTTCCATGATGTGATCTCACCGTCGACGAGTTCAGGATTGTAGACGATCCCGACCGTACCCCAGAAGTAAGGGACCGAGTACGTGTTGTCAGGGTCGAACGACTTGTCGAGGAAGCGTGGGTCGATGTTATCGAAATTTTCGAGTTTGTCGTAATCGATCGGCAAGAGCAGATCGTCTTCGATCATCTTACTGATCGCATAATCGGACGGGACGGCGATATCAAACGCGGTACCGCCTTGCTGAATCTTCGTCAGCATCGCCTCGTTCGAGTCGAACGTCTGGTAGATGACTTTAAGTCCGGTCTCTTCTTCGAATTCGCCGATCAAATCTTCATCGATGTAATCGCCCCAGTTGTAGACGACAAGTGTGTTATCGCCGCCAAACCCTTGGGACATGTTGATTTGATACACCCAAACCAGCAAACCGAAACTGACGAGGAGCGGCACCGTCAACATGATGACTAGTTTTTTCATCGTCTTACCTCCTTCGCACTCCGTTGTGCGAGTACGTAATACCCGAGGACGAGTATGAGCGTGAACACGAACAAGAGTGTCGACAAGGCGTTGATCTCAAGTGAGATCCCTTGGCGTGCCCGTGAGTAGACCTCGACGGCAAGCGTCGTGAAGCCGTTACCCGTGACGAAGAACGTCACCGCAAAGTCATCGAGTGAATACGTCAGCGCCGTGAAGAACCCTGCGAAGATACCTGGCGTGATATACGGCAAGATGACTTTTGTGAGCACGTCCCACGAGCTCGCTCCAAGGTCACGCGACGCATCGATCAGTGTCGGGCTCATCTCTTGAAGCTTCGGTAACACTAAAATGACCACGATCGGAACCGAGAACGCGATGTGCGCCAAGAGAACCGAATAGAACCCGAGTTGAATGCCGAGCATCGTGAACAAAATGAGGAACGACGCTCCGATGATGACGTCCGGGCTGACGATCAAGACGTTGTTGAGCGATAAGAGCGACGTCTTCGTGAACCGTTGCCGCGCCGTATAAATGGCAAGCGCCCCGATGACACCGAGCACGGTCGAGATGGTCGCCGACAAGAGAGCAATGATGATCGTGTTCAAGACGATGACGAGCAGACGGGTATCTGTGAACAGTGATTTATACCACTCGAGGGTGAACCCTTCAAAGTTACTCATCGTTCCCCCACTGTTAAACGAGTAAAACACTAGATAGAGGATCGGTGCGTACAGGATAAAGAACACCGCAATCAAATACAGATTCGCTAACTTGAATTTTTTCTTCTTCATCGACGCACCGCTCCTTTCGCGCCCCAGTCACGTGTGATGACCATGACGAGTACCATCGCCAAAATCAAGAACACAGCGATTGTTGACCCCATGCCCCAGTTTTGCGTGACGAGAAATTGTTGTTCGATCGCCGTCCCGAGCGTGATGACACGGTTTCCGGCAATGAGGCGCGTGATCATGAAGAGCGACAACGCCGGAATGAAGACGATTTGAATCCCTGACTTCACCCCGTCGAGCGTCAATGGGAAGATGACGCGACGGAACGTCGTCCAGTTCGAGGCACCGAGGTCACGCGACGCGTAGACGAGCGACGGCGGTAACTTCTCGATGGCGTTGTAGATCGGCAAAATCATGAACGGGATGAAGATGTAAACCGAAACGAATACGAAACTGAAGTCCGTGAACAAAATTTGTTTCGTCCCGATGCCGATCGCCTCTAAAAATTGGTTCGTGATGCCGTACGTTCCAAAAATCCCAAGGAACGCGTACGCTTTCAGCAATAAGTTGATCCATGATGGCAAAATAATGAGCAACAGCCAGAGCTGCTTATGTTTCGTTCTCGTCAATAAATACGCGGTCGGATACCCGATGAGAAGCGAGAAGGACGTGATGAGAAACGCATACCAAAACGAAGACAGTGTCATCGTCAAGTAAGTCGATGTGAAGAACATCTGATAGTTCTCTAAACTCAAGTTTCCTTCGATATCAAAAAATGAGTAGTAGACGACGAGGAGGAGCGGCGCGATGACGAACAGCACAATCCATATCCAGTACGTCGTCAAATAGACCGTCTTGGCGGTTTGACTAGTTTGATTCATGGGCGACCTCCTCATACGATTCGAGACGACGGTCAAACTCTTCTTCGGTCTCGCCTAGGCGCATGACGTGAACCGCCTCGTCATCGAACGTGAGCCCGATTTTCGACCCGACGACTGATTTCTTCGTCGAATGGACGAGCCACTCGTTGCCTTCTTGGTCGTAACAGCAAATCTCGTAATGGACGCCACGGAATAGTTGCGAGTCGACATCGACGACGAGTTTCGCCGCGTCGACCGACGTCATCTCCAAGTCTTCTGGACGAATGATGACTTCGACTTTTTCATTGCGGTCAAACCCTTGGTCGACACAATCGAACGTCTTCCCGGCAAACGTGACGAGGTGATCTTCCGGCATCACACCAGGAACAATGTTCGACTCCCCGATAAAGTCAGCGACGAAGCGGTTGATCGGCTCGTCATAAATGTCTGTCGGTGTCCCGCTTTGAACAATCTCCCCGTTGTTCATGACGAAAATCTCGTCAGACATGGCGAGTGCTTCTTCTTGGTCGTGGGTAACGAAGATGAACGTGATGCCGAGACGCTGTTGAAGTTCGCGCAACTCGTACTGCATCTCGGTCCGAAGTTTAAGGTCGAGCGCTGAAAGCGGTTCATCGAGCAAGATGACTTCCGGTTCGTTGACGATGGCACGGGCGATGGCGACGCGTTGACGTTGTCCGCCTGACATCTCATCGATTTCACGTGATTCGTAGCCTTCCAAGTTGACGAATTTGAGCGCTTGTTCGACTTTCGTCTTGACGTCCCCCTCTTTCATCTTCTTGATGCGCAAGCCGAAAGCGACGTTCTCGTATACGTTCAAGTGCGGGAACAAGGCGTAATCTTGAAAGACCGTGTTGACTTGACGTTTGTTTGCCGGCACGTCGTTGATTCGCTTCCCGTTGAACTCGATATCACCTTCTGTCGCATCGGTGAATCCGGCGATGATCCGCAGAATCGTTGTCTTTCCGCATCCCGAAGGACCGAGCAGCGTGTAGAATTTTCCACGCTCGATTTCAAAGTTAATATTCTCTAAGACGACAGTATCGTCGTACCGCTTCGACACGTTGTCAAAACGAATGATCGTTTCTGGGTTCATTTGGTTTCCTCCCTTGTTATAAATACGAATGTGTGGCGACGACGAGACACTCGCTTGCGCCATCAAAATCGTTGACGAGCTGATGCGCGTCTGAGGCGACATAGTACAACGTCTCGCCCGATTTGGCGAAATACGTATGGTTCCCGAGTTTGAGGGCGACGCGGCCAGACAGTACGTAAACGAACGTTTCCGCGCGCGACGGCTCGTACCGTTTGAACTCCCCTTGTTTTGAGAACGTGAGCAAAATCGGTTCCATCTCTTTCTCATTGGATTCCGGGATGAGCCACTCCGTCCGGTATAGCCGATTCTCGTCGACATATACCGTGCGGTCGCCTTCCGTATAGACGACTTTTTGATTGATCTCCTCATCAAAGAACTCTTTTGGCGAGCATCCAAGCACTTCTAATAAGTCGAACAGCGTTTCTAGCGAAGGGGAACTCAAATCACGCTCGATTTGAGAAATGTAGCCTTTACTCAAATCGGTACGTTCCGCCAACTCTTCTTGGGTCAACCCTTTTTTGACGCGGAGTCGTTTAATGTTTTGACCGACTTCCAAACTGTGTTCCTCCTTCCCTTTCTAAGGAAAGTTTAGTGATACATGATACTCACTAAAGAAAGTTTATAAATACTCAACTCTAAAGCAAACAAATAGCGACCTTATTATAACCAACTGTACCACGTTTGCAAGCAAAAAATCACGCGAGGATCGCGTGATTTTTTAGTGGAGATCTCGTTTTGAAATCAGGTGTTTGAATTTTTCGTTTTTCGTTTGAAATAAGTGCAATTGCGCCCCGTACGCATCGATTTGTTGAACGACGTATTGGAATGACTTCGCTTCCCCTGGGTACGGTTCACCAGCGCGGGCGAGCGTCGTCTCAAAATCTTCCCACAACACCTCGACCCACGTTAACGCCTCGTCTTCATTCAACAAGTCGTTCTTATCTCTTAAGATTTCTGCCAACCGCTTGTATTGGTCTGATCGGTTCATACGCGCACCTCCGATAACTCAGAGAGCGGGATCGCATGTTCCATCGCTTCTCCTTCAAACGTTCCCCAACCCATGACGCCGTTGACAAACTTTAATCGGAACGGACGATTATTGTAGTTGACGATATACGTCGTACCTGGCTTGAACGATGCCGGATCAATCAAATAACTCTCCGCGATGGCGATGCGGCGAAGCACGACCTCAATCTCACTCACCATACCCATCTGTTCGGCTTTTCGTTTCCGCTCATGCAAGTCACGAATTTCTTGCTCGAGCTCATACTTTGATAACGCACTCAACCGTTTTTCCATTTCGTTCACCTCACTTGTAGCGTATCAGATTTTTCGAGTAAAAGAAAAAGGCGAAACTGAATAATGTTCAGTTCGCCTTGAAGTTATAAAGCGGTTTAATCAGTTGATCAATCGTGACGGCCGGTTCAATATAGCGCACAATCTCTTTCATCGATTTATAGACGAACGGCGATTCATCGATTGTCGACTTCCGAACCGAACTCGACCAGACGCCTTCCATCGACTTTTTGAATTCGTTAAAGTCGACGCGTTTTCGTGCCGCTGAGCGCGACATGATGCGCCCGGCGCCATGCGGACCTGAGAAGTTCCAGTCCGGGTTGCCTTTTCCGGTACAGATAAGCGACCCGTCACGCATGTTCATCGGGATGATGACGCGCTCTCCGGCTTTTGCGGAAATCGCCCCTTTTCTGAGGATCATGTCGTCGTGATCGATATAGTTATGCACCGTATCGAACTGATCGACGACGTTCCAGTTCATCGCTTCGACGATGACATCGGTCATCGCCAGTCGGTTACTTGCCGCGTATTGTTGGGCAATCCGAACGTCATGCATGTAGTCGTCCATATCTGCCCCTTCGACATAGGCGAGATCTCGCAATCCTTGTTTCGCCGTCTTCGCGTACTCGAGATAAGCTTGAATCTCACCTTCGCGTCCAGTTTCTTTCAAACGCTCGATCTCATTCTGTACTTCTGTCGTATCCATCATATGACGGATCGCTCGCTGCTGATAGTGTTCAGCAATTTGGACACCGAGGTGGCGTGAACCCGAATGGATGACGAGAAACGTCCGTCCATGATCATCACGGTTCACCTCGATGAAATGATTGCCCGAGCCAAGTGTCCCGACCGAGCGTAACGCCCGGTCTAGCTTATACGGGGCGCGAACGTCTTCTAGTGGAACCTTTGACGCGTACGAATGCGCCGACTCCCGGATGTTCATCCCACTCGGAACGAATTGACGAATCACATCGTCAAGTTTTTGAAAATCGATCCGCTTCACATTGATCTCGGTGCAAAGCATGCCACACCCGAGATCGACACCGACGAGGTTCGGTACGATTTTGTCGTGAATCGTCATCGTCGTCCCGACGACCGAACCTTTGCCGGCATGCATGTCGGGCATGATTCGAATCGCTGCCCCTTCCGTGAACGGTTGGTCGACGAGCGTTTGAATCTGTGCGCGCGTCATATCATCAATCCGTTCATTGAACACTTTAGCTTGATTATATTTGCCGATGATCTCCATAACGTTTCCTTTCTCAGCTGATCACTTGCTGTTTACTTTGCAACTCATGCATCCGGGCGTAAACACCACCGTCAGCGATGAGTGACTGATGATTCCCGCGCTCGATGATTTGACCGTGGTCGAGGACGAGGATTTGATTGGCCTCACGAATCGTCGACAATCGGTGCGCGATGACGAACGTTGTGCGTCCGTACGTGAGCGTCTTCAGCGCGTCTTGGATGAGCGCCTCTGTCTCTGAGTCGACACTAGCCGTCGCCTCGTCAAGGACGAGGATGGCCGGGTCAAACACGAGCGCCCGGGCGAAACTAATCAATTGCCGCTCTCCGCTCGAGAGTGAAGCGCCGCGCTCGATGACAGGCTCGTCGAGTCCTTGCGGCAGCTGCTTGACGAACCGATCGGCACCGACCGCCGTCAACGCTTGCCAAATCCGTTCATCGGGAATGGTCTCGTCACCGAGCGTCACGTTCGTCCGAATCGAGCCCGTGAACAAGAACGGGTCTTGCAGCACGATACCGAGATGGTCCCGAACGGCTTGCGTCGGAAGTTTCGTCACGTCCATCCCATCGATGCAAAGTTTTCCTGACGACGGGTCGTAAAAGCGCATGAGCAAGTTCATGATCGAACTCTTGCCGCTACCGGTATGACCGACGAGCGCGATCGTCTCACCAGGTGCCGCTTGAATGTCGATGTGTTTCAACACTGGTTTCCCAGCCTCATAGCTGAACGACACGTCGTCGAACACGACTTCGCCTTTAAAGCGCGGAATGCGCTCAGACGATACGTTTTCGCCTGTCTCATCGAGCAGTTGGAACATTCGGTCCGCCGAAACGAGCGCTTGCTGGAGCGGTGACAACTGGTTCATAATTTGCGTCACCGGCTCAAAAATACGGGACACATAATCGATGTAGGCGTAAAGTATCCCGAGCGTGAGCACACTGCCCGTTCCGAGCGTTTGCGCACCGACGACCCAAATGAGGAGCGCGAGTGCCATGTTGCGGAAGAAGTTGACCAAGTTGTGCGACATAAGAGCGTCGAGCTTCAACAGTTTCCGGCGTGTCTGGAAGTTGTCGCTGTTCTTGACGTCGAACTCATCATAGACGAGATCTTCCCGCACATACGATTGAATGATTGGCATCGTTTGGATGCTCTCGTTCAATTGTGCGTTCATATCGGCGACGAGCGCCCGGACTTTAAAGTTGTTCCGGGTCGAGAGACGCTGGAACAACTTCACCCAGACGATGACGACCGGGATGATGATGAGCGAGACGAGTCCGAGGCGGACGTCTAGGAAGAACATGGCGATCAAAACACCGATCATCATGACGACGCTTTGGAAGACGCGGGCGAGAACGCCCAAATACAAATCACGAATCGTCTCCGTATCGTTCGTGACCCGGCTGACGATTTTCCCGATCGGCGTCTGGTCAAAGTAACGGACTGGAATCGTCTGCAAATGCCTCATGACGTCAAGGCGCATCGTCTTAACGATTGTATGCGCCGAACGTTGTAAGAGCATCTGTTGCCCCCAGTTGAGACCTGCCGCGATGAACAACAGGACGACGTAGATGGCAGATAAGACGAAAACGGCCCGAAGATCCGTCTCATAAAACTGGAAGACGTCGGTCGAAGACAACGGCACGATGTTGTCGTACGTCGCTGTCTCCTCACTCCGCGTGATGGTCAAGGCGCCGTTATCGACTTCTCTGACCCCACCGCTCATGACGGCGTCCGGTACGAGATAGTAGCCTTCGGTCGTCTGAACGATCGAGACGGGACGGACGACGTCTTGCCCGTCCAACCGCGTCTCTTTCTCATAGTTATTGCCGTCAAACGAGACACTGCCCCCGGCCTCGACTTGAACCCAGTCGCGCTCGATGGCGACGATATGGTCATCGATGATGATTTTTGCGATATACGGTCCCGCAAGTTCTGCGCCGACCGCTAAAAAGAGTAGGATCAACCCGAGGAAAATCGAGCGCTTCACTTGTTTGGCATAGCCAACGAGTGAGCGAATCGTCTTTTTCCTACGGACCGGATCTAATTCGTGTTGATCGATCATAAGAGATTCCCCCTTTCGTACGGATTACTCCGTCTCTCCTTGTCGATTGAACTGTTCGAAATACCAACCGTGCTGTTTCATCAGTTGGTCATGTGTGCCGCGTTCCGTGACGCGACCGTCTTGCAAGACAAGGATTTGATCAGCGTGGGAAACGGCAGACAAGCGGTGCGCGACGATGAACGTCGTCTGTTCGGCACGGCTCGTCCGGACCGAATCGATGATTCGGGCTTCCGTTTTCGCATCGACCGCCGAGAGCGAATCGTCGAGCAATAAAATCTCTGGGTCTTTCAAGAGCGCACGCGCAATCGACAGACGTTGTTTCTGTCCGCCTGACAGCATGACCCCTTGCTCGCCGACGACCGTATCGAGCCCGTTCTCTAAATGCTCGATATCGGTATCAAACGCCGCAAGCCGAATCGCCGTCTCGAGGTCGGCTTCGGTCGCGTCATCGGCCCCGAACAAGATGTTGTCGCGGACCGTCTTCGAGAACAATAGATGTTCTTGTGACACGTAACCGCTCCAACCTCGTACCGTGTCGAGTTTAATTTGGTGAACCGGGATCCCGTTGACGAGCAACGAGTCGTCGATCGGATATTCGCGGATCAGCTGACGCAGGAGCGTCGTTTTGCCGGCCCCGGTCGGTCCGACGATTCCGATCGTTTCTCCGCGTGATACGTGGAGCACGATGTCTTCGAGCGACGGGCGGCTCGCACCCGGATAGCGGAACGATAACGATTTGAAGGTGATCTTCTCTGGCACGTCGACTTGCACCGTACCGTTCGAGACGACGTCCGGCGCTTCGTTCATCGTCGCTTCGATCCGCTCTAAGCTCGCCGTCCCGCGTTGGACGACGTTGATCAACTCACCGAACGCGTACATCGGCCAGATGAGCATCCCGAGATAAATGTTGAACGAGACGAGTTGACCGAGCGTGATGTCATTCGTAAAGACGAGGTACGTCCCGAACGACAAGCCGATCAAGTAACTCAAACCGACGAGCAGTTTGATGACCGGTTCGAATAAGACGTCAATTTTAGCGACGTGCATGTTTTTCGCCATGACGTCGTCGGTGATCGTATCGAACTTCTTCGTATCTGCCTCTTCTTGCACGAACGAACGGATGACGCGAAGTCCTGAAATCGATTCGACGACTTGGTCGTTCATAACGCCGAACGAATCTTGGGCCGCCGTGAAGCGGGCGTGAATTTGACGGCCGAGCTTATTCATCGACCAGGCGAGTAACGGCATCGGCAACAGTGCCGCGAGCGTCAATTTCCAATCGATGAACACCCCCATGATCGTCAATGCGATCAGCGTCATGTTGAACGAATCGACGAGCGTCATGACACCAAAGCCGGCCGTCCGTTCAACCGCTTTCAAATCATTTGTCGCGAGCGCCATCAAGTCCCCGGTGCGGTGCTGTTGATAAAACCGTGGCGTCTGTTTGAGCAAATACCCGAAGAATCGGGCCCGCAGTTTTTTCTCGAGCAGGAACGCCGTCCCGAATAGACGCGCGATCCACAAGTACGATAAAACGTACGATAACACCATGATGCCTAGCAGTGAGCCGACGATTGTGATGAGCCGTTCCGTCGTCAAACTTCCTTCGCGGATCGCATCGATCGCTTGCCCGATAATCCATGGCGGGAGCATATCGATGACCCCGGTAATGATGAGCAAAATGATCGCAATGACATACGTCCGTTTCTGCCTCTTAATAAACCAATCCAATTGTTTAATCAGTTTCACGACTGATTCCCCCTTCCGTCCTTTCCGAGCACGCAAAAAAGCGCACTCCACCTGATTGTGCAACCAATCGGATGAAGTACGCTTGAAAGTCTTCAGTCATTTGCATGGTCAGGGAAAAGACACTACCCCTATCCAGCTGCCATTTTACGCAGTCAAATACGAGTAGCCATATGATGTTGTGTGTGTGCGTTGTAGTGTAGTGATGTACTTCATCATGTTGGCTCCTCTCTCTTCATAGTTTGAAAATCTACTAAAACCTTAGCAGACTGTTCAGAAAATTGTCAATATTTTTTTGTAAAAATATTGTAACTTGTTTCAGTTTAAGAAGAACGTCGCGAGAATCATCCCGACGATCCCTGTTGCCGTCACGTAATAGATCATCGGCATGAGCGTGTAGCGAATGATCGTTCCTTCTTTACCGAGCAGACCCGCTACCGAAGCGACCGCGACGACGTTCAGCACACAGATCATGTTACCAGCGTTCGCGCCGGCCATCTGCATCGACAAGGCGAGCGTCTCACTCATCCCGACCGAATCGGCGACATTCGTCGTCAAGCTCGAGAACATCATGTTCGAGAACGTGGCCGATCCCGATACGAACGCTCCGAGCGCCCCGATCCACGGTGCGACAAGCGGCCAAACACCACCAAACGTGTCCGCTGCAGCCGTCGCGAGTTCGACTGGCATCGATGCGAGTCCAGCTCCGCCATTCTCTGAATGGATAAAGATTCGAACCATTGGAACTGACGCCGCAAGCGTGATTAACGTTCCGCCGATGCCGAGTGTCGTCGCTTTAAAGACCGACGTCACTTGCGACCAACTCATATTGTGCAAGAAGAACGTCGCAATCATCGTCAAGATGAACATGAACCCTGGTGAATAGAACGGCTCCCACGACGTCGAGATTCCTTCTACCCCTAAAATGTTCGGGAGGTCAATCCGGACACTGCGCGTCAACTCGTTCAAGAACGGGACCGTCCGTGTCAAGATGAGGAAGATCGTCAAAATCAAGTAAGGTGCCCATGCTTTCCACTGCGGAAGTTCACGTTTCCCTTTCCCAACTGTCGGCTGTTCAACCGGTTCGTCGAGCTCGTCGGCGTAACCGTCAAACGTCCAAATCCGTTTTGGCATGAGAATACCTTTTCGTGCCATCGCGACGAGAATCACAAGACCAGTCAAGCCACCGAGCATGCCCCCAAATTCAAATCCGAGGATGAGCGTCCAAATATAAGCCGGAACGCTGTAGACGAGCGCCGCCACGAGGGCAATCGGCAGTACTTCGAATGCAGGTTTGACCGACTTCGCTTTACTAAAGAATCGAGTCAGCATCAAAATCAAAATGAACGGGATAAAAAGACCAACGAGCATATCGATCAATACCGTCTGTAAGACGACACTTGTCAAAAATTCGATTGATTCCGGCTTGCTCACATCGAGCGAGAGTCCGTTACCAATCCCGATCAAAGCCGGTGTCCCGACTGCACCGAACGTGACGGCCGATACGTCGGCCGACAAGGCGATTACAACAGCCGCGATTGGCGGGAAACCTAGTGCGATCAATAGCGGGGCCGCCACCGTCGCCGGTGTCCCAAAGCCTGAAGCACCTTCAATGAACGAAACGAACAACCAGCCGACGATGAGGACTTGAATCCGCGGATCCGGTGTGATGGTGACAAAACCGGAACGGATGGCGTTCATACCGCCGCCCTCTTTCATCGTATTCATCATCCCGATCGCGCCATACACGATCCATGCTGCCGTGATCGCGATGACGATTCCTTGTAACACCGCCGCTGTAATGCGGGTTGCATCAAGTTCCCAGACGAAGAACGCAAGTAGCGCTGTCAATAGGAGCGAGAGTGGCATCGCAACCGATGCTGGTAAACGCATAATAACCAATAATACAAGCACAGCCAAAATTGGCACAAGTGCTGTAATCCATTCAAAAATCGTCAATGTAGACCCACCTTTTCAGATTTTTTTCCCCTGCCGTAAATGAATTTCCCGTTATGTCTCTTGTTCAGCGAGTCGTTCTAAAGTCCGGTCAATCACCTCATACGGAAATCCTTTGCTCCGAAGCTGCATCTTCACGCGCTGTTTCCGCTCATATGGGGCATACCCGTTGTACTTCCGACTCAGTTTTTCAGCCTGCTTCAAGCAAGCCGAAAGCTCGACGTCCTCATCCTCGTTTTCCCAAAACGTAAGGATCGCCTCTGAAATGATATCAAACGTAAATCCTCTTTGCACCAGGGTTTGTTGAATTCTTTGTTGCACTTCTGTGGCGGAACGGCGATTCGTTTCCAGTTGTTTCCTATTTACGAACTTTCCGGCTTTCTCAAGTTGGTCTTCGTGCGAGATCGCAGCGATGACCTCTTCGATGATTTCAGGTGTGATTCGAAGCTGGACCAGTTCCCGCTTGATTTTGATCGGCCCGCTCGGACTCGTGTTAAACTTCGTTTGGGTGTAGGCTTTGGCGAATTCGGCATCGTTCAAGTAGCGTTGTTCAATCAATCTGTCAATCACGCGCTTGATGGCCGCCTCATCTATCTCTTTCTTCACGAGATAGTCACGGACCTCTGAAACGGCACGCATTCGGTACGATAAATAATTGACGGCTGCTTTGTATGCTTTCTGTTCTTCTTCGGCTTGAAGGACGTCACGGACAAAATCGTCTTCAAGTTCCATCCCTTTCGTCAATCCATATTTAATGAAGACGTCTAAATCGATGGCGAACGCGAACTCTTCTTGCCCGTCTTTCTCGATGAAGACGTTCAAGCGGTCCTTATTTTTCTTTTGAGCCGTAAACTTGCTGATTTTCATGAAACCCCCTCCTTTTCCTGCTTCTAACATATCACGTTCCCCTTTTCAGAAGGATTTTTGATAAGTTAAAAGAAAGGGTATTTATTTAATTAGCTATTGTATTTACCGTTATCATACCCGATTTGAAAACGCTTCAAGAATAATGGAGGGATTCACATGAAAATTGCAATCACCGGTGGTACCGGATTGATCGGTCGGCCGCTCGTTCGGGCGCTAGCCGAGGCCGGTCATCAAGTCGTCGTCTTGACGCGCCATCCGCGCCCACGTCAAGGAGGCATCTCGTTCGTCGAATGGTTGACGCCAGACAGCCGTCCCGAGACCGAACTCCAAGATGTCGACGCCTTTATCCACTTGGCAGGCGCCTCCATTAACGACGGACGCTGGACGCACAAACAAAAACAAGCCATCCTCCAAAGCCGTATCGATGGGACGAAAGAAGTCGTTCGCATCATCAAAAACATGAAGCAGAAACCGGACGTCGTCATCAGCGGGTCAGCGATCGGCATTTACGGCGAAGACCGGTCGATCACTTACTCGGAATCGACACCGCTCCCGGACCGGACCAACTTCTTAGGAAACGTCTGCGTCTTGTGGGAGAAAGAAATCGCGCCTGTCGCCGATATGGACATTCGTCTCGCCACGATGCGAACTGGTGTCGTCTTGTCAAACGACGGCGGCGCGTTCCCGCTCATGAAGCTGCCCTACACGCTCGGTGCCGGCGGACGGCTCGGTTCCGGAAAACAGTGGGTCCCTTGGATCCACATAGACGATCTCGTCCGCTTATTCGTCTACATCATCGAGACCGATTCGATACACGGACCGGTCAACGGGACGGCGCCGACACCAGTGACGATGGACGAGTTCGGAAAGACGCTCGGACAAGTGATGCATCGGCCGCACTGGGCCCCGGCTCCGGCCCCGATCCTCAAACTCGCACTCGGCGAAAAGAGCGTGATCGTACTTGAAGGTGCCAAAGTCGTTCCGACAAAAGCGCTCAATCACGGCTTCCGTTTTCGCTATGAGACGTTAGAACCCGCACTAAAACAACTACTGCATTTGACTTGAAAGGAGACAGCTCGTGAGTAATCTATTAATTCGTAACGCTCATATTTACCCGATCACCGCGCCAAACTTTTACGGGGACATTCGCATAAAAGATGGAAAAATTGTCGAAATGGCGGACTTGTTAGATCCAACGCACGGCGAGACCGTCATCGAGGCGGAAGGCAACTTCCTGTTCCCCGGTTTCATCGATGCCCACACCCATCTCGGACTGTATGACGAAGGGACGGGTTCCGTCGGGAATGACGCCAATGAGACGGTCGAAGCGATGACACCGCACGCCCGGGCCATCGACGGGGTTTATCCGCTCGATGAAGGCTTCCGTGAAGCGCTCATGGCCGGTGTCACGGCGGTCCAAGTCATGCCGGGTAGCATGAACGTCATCGGCGGAGTGACGAGCGTCATTAAAACGCACGGTCGCTTTATCGAGGATATGGTGTTACGCCGGTATGCCGGCTTGAAACTTGCTCTCGGCGAAAACCCGAAACGCGTCCACAGTATGGGGAAATCCGGTGAGTTGACCCGCATGGGCATCATGGGACTATTGCGAGAGGCGTTCCGGACCGTCGATTCGACGAAGACGATCGGTACGTTCGGGAGTCAGATGATCCAACTCGCGCTCGACCGGAAGATGCCGGTCCGTGTCCACGCCCACCGTGCCGACGACATTCTTTCGGTCGTCCGTTTCGCTCAAGAGTTCGATCTCGATTACCGGATTGAGCACTGTACGGAAGGTCACCTCGTCGCGGAGAAGTTACGTGAACTCGGCGTCAAACATGTCACCGTCGGACCGACGTTCACCCGTAAATCTAAAATCGAACTTCAAAACAAAACGTGGGAGACGTACCGTATCTTGCATGAACACGATATGATCGTCTCGATCACGACCGACCATCCATATACCCCGGTCCAATATTTGAATCTATGCGCCGGTCTTGCCGCCCGTGAAGGCCTTCCAGTCGACGTCGCCCTGCGCGCCATCACGATTCATCCGGCCCAGTCACTCGGGGTTGATGACCGCGTCGGGTCACTCGAAGTCGGCAAAGACGCCGACCTCGTCTTGTGGAGTCACTTCCCGCTCGACTACATGTCGAAGCCGATCATGACCATCGTCGACGGCCGCATCGTCTACTCGACGGATCGCTCGAAAACCCATCATGAAATGTGAGTAACCCCAGCCGTGAAAGCGCTCTTTTATTTTTTTGTGAAGTTACATTTTATTTGCTTGCTTTTTCAAAAAAAGTCTATAAAATAATCTTGTAACTCATAAAAGAGAGCAGCCAAGGCAAGTTCGAACAACGTAGCCAGAAGTATGCTTTCGTTACAACTATTCTTCAGCGGTCTGAACTAGGAGGAGGAATGTTTGGTGCTCAAATTTCGTGAGCTTACCGACTGCGCGGAGTTGTTCGAACTGATGCAACACCCAGATGTCTTTCCATATGTCCGTCAAAAGACGGTCCACTTTGACGAGTTTTTATTTAGCACGAAGCAAATCATCGAGCTAGAAGAGCAAGGAAACATCATCTCACGTACAATTACGAACGAGTTCGGTACCCCGATCGGGACGATCAGCTTGTTCGATGTGGAAACCGGTTACGGCTTCCTCGGTACGTGGCTTGGCAAACCGTACCATGGGAAAGGTTACAATCAAGTCGCGAAAGAAACGTTCTTCTCAGAGCTGTTCTTCGACCTTGATATTGAGAGTGTATTTTTAAAGATTCGTAAGGCAAATGAGCGTTCGATCGCGGCGGCGGCAAAACTTCCTTATGCGTTTTGCGCCGATGAGATCCGGCCCGATTTGTTAGCAGAAGTTAATAGCGGTGACGTCGAATACGTCTTGTATGAAGTGTCGAAGTCGAGCTTCCAGCTGTACTTGCATTCACTTCATGCGCCTGAGTTCGATCATTCGTACGAAGCCCAACTCGAAGCATAAGCCAATTCTGACAAAGAATTGGCTTTTTTGTGGCGTTTTTGTGTGGATTTGTTGAGGACAACTTTACGAGAATGAATAATTCTGTTCTAATTCGAAGAGATAGGTATGATAGAAGTATGAGGGAATTATCACATCCTTCGTTAACCGGTTTGTAAAGGAGAATGCCAGATGATAGAACCAGTATTTCGAATCTTAGTAACCGACGATGAGGAGCAGATGCGAGATTTGCTCGTTTCCAATTTAGCAAAAGAAGGCTATGAGACGGTCACCGCCACGAACGGCCTTGAGGCGATCGACTTGTTAAAAGAAAAGTCGTTCCACCTCGTCTTGCTCGACGTCATGATGCCCGAGCTCGACGGTCTGACTGCCTGCATGCGCATCCGTGAGTTTTCGAACGTCCCGATCATCATGCTGACGGCCCGGTCTGAAGAACTCGACCGGATTCACGGATTGAAGATCGGCGCGGACGACTACATCACAAAACCGTTCAGCCCGCGCGAACTGCTCGCCCGAATCGAAGCGACACTTCGGCGCACGCACAACTTCTCAAAAGAACAAGAAGCCACGTTCGACGCTGGTATCTTATCGATCGATATCGAGGGGCGCGCCGTCAGCGTGAAAGGCAAAACTGTCAACTTGACACGCAAGGAGTTCGATCTCCTCTACTTGTTCATCACGAACGAAGACAAAGTGTTCTCTCGGGAACAGCTCCTCGACCAGATTTGGGGTACCGAATACCACGGCAATCTCCGGACGGTCGACACGCACATTAAGACGCTCCGTCTCAAGCTCGGCGAAGCCGGTGGCTACATCCAGACCGTCTGGGGGATCGGCTACAAGTTCGAGGCGAACGTATGAAGCAATACACGATCCGGAAGCGGATTTGGATCACCATCTGGACGGCCAGCCTCTTCTCTGCGTTCGTGTTCATCATCATGACGTTTTACTTGTACGACAAGTTTTACATTCAGACGCAAGAAGAACTGCTGATCAACCGCGGAGAGAAACTCGTCACCATCTATAAGGCGGACGGCTTCTCCGACGCGTTCGCCGACAGCATGACGTACACGAACGAACTGACCGAAACGAAAGTGTTCCTCTCGTCCGTACGGGAAGATAGTCTCGGCTCCGGGAAGACGTTTTTACGCGAACAAGATCTCGCTCGTTTGCAAGACGGGTACGCCATCTCGGTCACGCGCAAGCACCCGACCGAGGATGTCGACATTCTCATGTCGGCGTTCCCGCTCATCCGTGACGGCGAACTCGATAATGCCCTCATCCTCTATATGGAGCTGAGTAAAATCAGTGAGCCGTTCCAGCCGATCCGGCTGATGATCACGTTCTTGCTCATCTTGATGATTGTCAACTTGCTCATTTTCGGGACGCAAATCATCGACACGATCATTCAACCGCTCATCCAAATGAAGCGCGCTTCCCAAGTGTATGCCAAAGGTGACTTCACGCACCGCATCCCGATCGATTCCGATGACGAGATCGGTGACTTGGCCGAGACGCTCAACCGGATGGCCGAGTCGCTCGGACTCGTCGAGGAGCAGCGCAAAGAATTTTTGGCGAACGTCAGCCATGAGCTCCGGACCCCGCTATCTTACATTCGCGGGTATACCGAGATGCTGCAAGACCCGACGCTCGACGAGAAGACGCAAGCCCAGTATTACGACATCATCGAGAACGAGACGGAGCGGTTGCAACGACTCGTCAACGACCTGCTCGACCTCGCCCAGCTCGAACGCGATTCGTATCCGATGACGAAAGAACCGGTCGTGTACTCACAAGTGCTCGAAGACGTGTTATACCGGTTTGAACCGATCGCGCGCGCGAAAGGCGTCACCATCAAAGCGGATCTCGACTTTGACCTCATCATTCTCGGGGATCACGATCGCCTCGAGCAAGTCGTCGGAAACTTACTTGATAACGCCCTTCGTTATACGGATGCCGGCAAGTCGATCCATGTGAGGACGTTCGCGGAAGAGAACTATGCCATCACCGAGATTCGCGATGAAGGCCGTGGCATCCCGAAAGAAGATCTCGATCAATTGACGAAACGTTTTTACCGCGTCAACAAATCGCGGACGCGTGAAGACGGCGGTACCGGACTCGGGCTCGCCATCGCCAAGCACATCATGGAACGCCATGGCGGCTCGATGCATTTCACGTCCGAAGTCGGCAGCGGCACGACCGTGTCGCTTGCTTTGCCGCTCTTGCCAGACGATGAAGACATATAAAAGAGGCAGCCGCGGCTGCCTCTTTTTAAATATCTTTGCCTTTATAGGCATCATCTGATTCGTTCATGAGCCGATCGCGTTCGGCGTGTGTCTGCGGGAACCCGTTCGCTTGCCACTCGGCCCGGTTGTTCGAATCGAGTTGTGTCAGCCCTGCTTCCGCCTCGTCTTTATCGGAATCGACACTCTCCATCTTGTCCATCTTGCTCCACATGTTATCCTTGCGGTCTTGCGTCAACAGCGCCGCGACTTTCGGCGCGACGAGTGCAGCACCAGCCACACCGAGCACGATCCCCATCAATACTTTCTTATCCATCCAATACCCCTCCTTAGTCACTATGCACAGATAATTCCACTGTTCCCGAAACTTGAAACACTTTTCTAAAGCGTTTACACAAAATCAGGAAGTGGAATAACACTCAAAGAAGGAGGCGATGGAGATGAAGAAGCAGGAACAACCGTCAAAACGACCGTTCGATAATCCGGACGCCGTCGATACGGACAAAGAGAGCATCTTTGACCAAGAAGGCATGGAGACGGTCGACCCGATCCCGGTCGAAGAGCTAAATCAAAAAGTGAAAGACGAGAAACGAAAGCGCCACTCAAAAGACGACTCGGTCAGCGAGAAAAAATATGACGGCAACAAATAAGGATGCGGACAAAGTTGTCCGCATCCTTATTTTCATGTTAAGTCTTTTGGCGAGAAGCCGTATGGCAGCATCTCTTCTTTTGTCATCACTTTCGTCTCACCGGCCATGTTGGCCAAGATCAACGTGAAGTCGTCACTCGCAAACTCGGCGATGACTTGACGACAAGCGCCGCATGGCGAGATCGGGCCTTCCGTGTCTCCGACGACGACGACCGTGTCGATCGACTTGCTGCCTTCCGACACCGCCTTGAAGATGGCAGTCCGTTCCGCACACATCGACAAACCGTACGACGCGTTCTCGACGTTACAACCTAAGATTTCCTTACCCGTCTCATCGATGACGACGGCACCGACGTTGAACTTCGAGTAAGGTGTATATGCGCGCGACCGCGCGTCAATCGCCTTATGAACGAGCTCTTGAACTTTTTCATGTGGAATCATTGAATGTTCCTCCGCTTCTTGAATTTAAAAAAGAAGTCTGACATCTGAACTATAACGTGAAAACGTTTTCTTGACAAGCGTTTTCACGGTCCCGTCAATATTTTTTCTTCTTCTTTTTCTCGAAGACGACAATCGATTCGACGTGAGCCGTTTGCGGGAACATATCGTACGGTTGGACGTAGTTGATCTTATAATCAGCTTTCATGAGCTGATCCGCGTCGCGCACGAGCGTCTGCGGGTTACATGATACGTAGACGATCCGTTTCGCTTTCGAAGAAATCATCGCGTTTAGGAGCTGGTGGTCCACACCGGTCCGCGGTGGATCGACGACGATCACGTCAGGAATCCAACCGTCTTTCACCCAGCGTGGAATCCAATGTTCAGCGCGCCCCTCGACGTATGTCGCATGACTGTAGCCGTTCTCGCGCATATGGGCGTTCGCGTCTTCAACCGCTTCAGGCACGACTTCCATCCCGCGAATCTCTTTCGCGTGCGGTGCGAGCCAAAGTCCGATTGAACCGACACCGGCGTACGCATCGATGACGCGTTCTTCACCAGTCAGACCAGCTGCCTCGACGACTTCACGGTACATGACTTCGGTTTGGGCCGGATTTAGTTGGAAGAAAGCACGTGGCGACAAGTGGTAATGCACATCGTCTAGCTGCTCGTCCATCTTGTCTTGACCGGCGATGTGGACCGTTCGGTAACCGAAGATGACGCCCGACCGGTTCGAGTTGATGTTGATATGGAACGAGACGACGTTCGGCAATTCCATGATGCGGTCGCTGAGCGTATCCAAGTTCGGTACGTCCTCACTCCCGACGACGAGAACGACTTGAACGTCGTTCGTCTTGTAACCTGAACGGACGACGATCGTCCGGGCAAAACCGACGTCACGTCTCGCGTCATAGACCGGGATGTCGAGCTCGTTCAAAATACGGACGATGGCGTTGTTGACGTTCGTCGTATCACGTTGTTGCACCATGCAGTGCTCGATCGGCACGAGGTCGTTCGAGTTCGGCTTGTAGAGGCCTGAGACGATTTCGCCGCGTTGGACTGACAACGGGAATTGGGACTTATTGCGATAGTACCAAGGGTTCTCCATCCCTTTCGTCGGACGGATATCGGACTTATCGACGTTCAACTTCGTCTTCTGACGGAACGCGTTGCGGACGATGTCTTCTTTATAGTCCATTTGCAGACGTGAACTCATATGTTGAATCTGGCAACCGCCACATTCGTCATAAATCGGACACGGCGGTTTGACCCGGTCCGGCGAGTCGTTGTGTCGCTTCGTGACCCGCGCCTCGGCATAGTTTCGTTCGATGCGCGTGATTTCAATGTCGGCTCGTTCCCCTGGTAACAGGTTCGGGATAAAGATGACCATCCGATTGATCATCGCGATGCCCTCCCCGTTAATGCCTAACCGTTCTGCTTTCGTGCTTGCACGTTCTCCTACGATCAATTTCAATGTGTTTCATCCTTTCGAGATACTTGTTCTAAATCTTTGGCGTAACGTACGACTTTCGCACGTAAGGAATCAATATCAGCTAACAATCGATGCAAATCCTCTGGCGTCGTGAATTCGTCTAACGTGTTGACTGATAAGCACAGTAACTCCGTTCTCGATTTTAACACGTTCATTTTTCCTGCCGTATCTGTTCGTGATTTACCCATCTCATGATCGCTCCTTCGCTTAGTGACAAAGAGTTGTTATTATAGCATACTATTTCGTGTAACTTGACAAAAAGGTGGAATCCACATGCAAAACATCTCGACGACGTTCGATCCGTGGGAAGCGTATCTCGATCAAACCGAGTTCGGTCGACTCGTCCTCTCGAACGTCGAAGTGACGACGACGAAACTATGCAATATGCGCTGCGAGCATTGTGCGGTCGGCTATATGCTCGATCAAACGGAAGAACCCGAGGTCCCGCTCGAGCTGTTGATCTCGCGCCTCGACGAGATCGAGCACTTGCGCGCGTTCTCGATCACGGGCGGTGAGCCGATGCTGTCGATGAAGTCAGTTCGAAACTATGTCGTCCCGCTTCTACGCTACGCTAAGGAGCGCGGTGCCCGCACACAGATTAACTCGAACTTGACGTTGCCGCTATCTCGCTATCATCTTATTACCCCTTACCTCGACGTTTTGCACATTTCTCATAATTGGGGAACGGACGACGATTTCTTAGAGGGCGGTTTCGCGATGATGGACCGCAAGCCGAGCGAATCCGCTCGGCTCAAGATGCTTCAGACGATGAAGGACAATGCCCGAGCCCTCACGGCCGAAGGGGTCATCGTATCGGCCGAGACGATGATCAACAAGCGGACAATCCCACATTCAACATAATTAAGCGAGAATTCTCCCACCTCTAAGCGTCTGGGGCGAAGCCCAGCGTAGGTGGGAGATGAATCGCCCGTACATAAACTTCTTGGCCACCCCTGTGACAGATATGACGAACATAAGTTCGTGATTCCGTCAGATTTCCCTTCCCCCGTCGCGGGTATCGGATGAGGAAGGCGTTCATCACGATCATCGGCCGAGAGGAGGGGGAGACATGCTGAATGGCTACAAATACAGGCTCCACCCGACGTCGGAACAGGCCGATTTCCTGGTCAGGACGATCGGCTGTGCCCGGTTCATCTACAACAAGCTGCTCGAGGACCGCATCGCCATCCACGAGGAGGCGAAGGCTGGGACCGGCCCGAAGCGAAAACTGCCGACACCGGCCTCGTACAAGCCCCTGTTCCCGTTCCTGTGTGAGGCGGACAGCCTCGCGCTCGCGAACGCGAAGCTGCACCTCGACGCGGCGTTCGCGAAGTTCTTCGCCGGGACGGCCGGCTTTCCGGTGTTCAAGTCGAGACGGAAATCGCGCGCCTCCTACACGACGAACAACCAGCACGGCACGATCCGCATCGAGGGGGACCGGGTCCGGCTCCCGAAGGTCGGGTTCATCCGGTTCACACAGCACCGAATCTTCGACGGGGCCATCCGGTCGGCGACCGTGTCGATGACGAAGACGGGCAAATTCTTCGTGTCGCTCCTCGTCGAGCAGGCCGACGAGCCCTGGGTCCCGGCCGAGCACAAAATCGGGATCGACCTCGGCCTCGGGCACTTCGCCGTCATGACGAACGACGCGCTCGTGACGGAGAAGGTCCCGAACCCGCGCAACCTGCGCGAGGCCGAGGAACGGCTGAGACGGGCGCAGCGCTCGCTCTCCCGCAAGAAGCCCGGCAGCCGGAACCGCGAGAAGGCGCGGCTCCTATTGGCCAAAAAGCATGAAAAGGTACGGAACCGCCGACATGACTTCCTCCACAAGCTGTCACGACGCATCGTCGACGAGAACCAAGTCGTCGTCGTCGAGACGCTGAAACCGAGGGAGATGATGCAGGACCGCCGCCTGGCAAAGTCGATCGGGGACGCCGGATGGGGCGAGTTCGTCCGCCAGCTCGCCTACAAATGCAGGTTCCACGGCCGCACACTGATCCAGGCCGACCCGTGGTTCGCCTCGACCCAGGTTTGTTCGGCCTGTGGCGAGAACGGCGGCAAGAAGGACCTGCACGTCCGCGAGTGGACATGCGCCGTATGCGGCACGCACCATGACCGCGACGTCAACGCGAGCCTCAACCTGTTGGGTCTCGCCGACTGAAACACTCCAGGGCAGGGACTGCCCGACGAGCTTGGTCCACAACCGTGGCTGGTCAAAGCACGGTCTTCCCAAGAAGCTCCCACTTCAAGTTGCGAAGCAAATAAGTGGTGAGTAGTTCACAAGAGATTCACGAGGAAATCGTCTCGCTCGGTTGCCAGCGAGTAGAATTGCACCCAATGTACCCCGCAGACTTCGCTAGCGCGCTCGAGTCGGCCTCTCTCGACGAGATCCGTCAAGCTATCCATGACGTACTCGACATTCGGGACGAGAACGTCTGGATGCTGTTTGGAACGTTGCCGTTTTACGCCTGCTCGGACTCAGAAGCCGACCGCGCCTTACTGCGGCGACTCTCGACCGCGAAAAACGTGACGGTCCGCAACGACCCGGACGGACGCTCCCGGTTGAACACGAACATTTTTGACGGTCAGATCATCGTCACCGACTTCGGAGACGAACTCGGCACACTCGGCACGTTGTACGATACGTCGTTCCAAGACGCGTACGATCAATGGACGAACAGCGCGTTGAACGCCACACTGTCGTGCCATTGTCCCGCCGTCAAATGCCTCGGACCGAACGCACTCGTCAAACAAGCGTACTATCCGACAGTCGACTTTAGACAACGTGTCGCCCACTCGTTTTAATTATTTCGATCCGGGAAATATTTAGTATATAAAACGAATCGAGGTGTTCGATGATGACAGCGATCTATGTGTTCATCGTTACCGTCATGGGAATCATCATTTTCGGAGGCGTGCTCAGCATCTTATTGACAGCCGCATTCGTTTCGGACAAAGTAGACCATGATGAAGTATTCAGTCAAGGCAGTTGGGACGACGAGTTACTGCAAATAAATCATACTCCCCAACCGATTGATGAACCAAAAAGCTGAGACCTCTCAGCTTTTTATTTTTGTATATGAGGTGAACTATGGAACGGTTTCGTTTTTCGATCTTATTGCTCGTCGTTTTTATTTCAGGCTTGATTCAAGGGGCGCTCATCCCTTTACTATCCACATTAATCGAACGTGACGGCAACCCGGCCTGGCTGAACGGACTGAACGCGACGATGCTCTATTTGGGCATCATCGTCTCGGCGCCGCTACTCGAACGGTTCGTCCGCAAATACGGATTCCGCCCGACGATCGTGCTCGGCATCGTGTTGACGGCGCTCGCCACGTTCTTTTTACCGCTCTGGCCGTCACTGCTCATGTGGGCCGTCATGCGCTTCGTCATCGGATTCGGGGACTCGGCGCTTCACTACGGCTCGCAAGTGTGGGTCACGTCCGTGAGCGAGAAACGGAGTCTCGGCCGGGCGATGGCGTATTACGGGATGTCGTTCAGTCTCGGGTTTGCGGTCGGTCCGTTGATCGCCCCGCTCGTCGATATTCACTTTTGGCTCCCGTTCCTCATCTTGATCTTCTTCTGTCTCGGATCACTCTTCCTTATCTTCAAGGTCGACAACGAGTACCCCGAAGCGGAGAAAGTGAAGACGGATTCGACCGGACGCATCCGCCTCGTCTTGATCGGCGCCGGGTACACGCTGCTCCCGGCTTTTACATACGGCTTTCTTGAAGCGAGCCTGAATGCGAACTTGCCGATCTTCACCGTCCGTAACGACATCGGGCTCGCACAGACGAGCACGCTCATCACGACGTTCATCGTCGCGTCCATCATCGTCCAGTTGCCGCTCGGACGGCTCGCCGATCACTTCGGGAAGAAACGCGTCCTTCAAATTGTCTTGACGCTCGGTACGCTCTTGTTCGCACTCGCGAACCTCGCCGTCGACAACTATTTGTGGTTGCTCGTTTTGTTTGCCTTGGCCGGTGCCGGACTCGGTTCCACTTATTCGCTCGGCCTCGCCCATATGACGGAAGTGTTGCCCCGCTCACTCTTACCGACCGGCAACATGCTGTACAGCATCTCGTTCAGTGTCGGGTCGATCAGCGGTCCGATGATCGGTGCGTTTTGGGTCGCGTTGCCTAAAGAAGTATATTTCCTCATGTACGCCTTGATCCTCGGCATCCTGTCGATCAGCCTGTTCACGTCAAAAGCCAAACCGATCGAAGCATAAGTAAAGGATGAGTCTCCGCGGAGATTCATCCTTTTCGTTTGTCATTCGTTTGGCGGCCCGACTCTGACATCGTTTCGTTCGAATGCCCGGATGAACACCTCATCGAGAGCGAACGGCTCCGTATCGAGCGATGCCAATACGTCGGACTTGAGCGTCACCTCGATGACACGATCGTTGATTTGCCACTTCGTCTGGATGTCATCGCCTTGCCTGACGGCGCGCACATCGACTTGGTCGTGATGTTCTTTCAATCCGCGACTCACGCACTTCATCACGTACTTGACGTACTCGTCTCGCGGCTGGCGCGACACGAGGATGTTTCGGACAATCAAATTTCTCGTCATGGCACAAACCCTCCCTTCTGTTAACTTGTCGTACGCAAGTCTTTACAACGAAGACCGATTCATAACTGAAAAATTTTCAGAATTTTTAATATATTTTGTCATGAAAATAAACTTCCGTCAACTGTACCTCGAACTCATTTCGCAACAGAGCCGCCCGGCCGACGACGACCTTGAAAATACGTTGACAAGTAGATGCCGGCGATGACGAATAGCAACCCGACGAGCGCGTTCCAAGGAATCGTCTCACCGAGCAGTAAACTCGATAATAGGACACCGAACAAGGGAACAAAGAACATATAGAGCGACACCCGGCTCACCGGGTTGTGCTTCATGAGCGTGTTCCACAACGTGAAACCGACCGCTGATAACAATGCGAGGTATAACAGGAACAATAGCGTCTTGACCGTGTAAGGCAAGAATACGCCTCCCGGGTCAAGGATAAATCCGACGATCAACAGACCGAGCGAACCGATCACCATCGCCCAAGCGGTCATCGGGGCGACGTCATGATGTCGCGAGTAGTCTTTCGCGACCAAGTTCCCGAACGCGCCAGACACCATCGCCAAGATGAGAAGGATCTCACCGATTCCAAAACCGATTTCCGAGCTTGCTGTCGGCCAGTTCGCGATGACGATTCCTGAGAAGCCGAGGGTGAGCGCGATGCCTTTCAACCGGTTCAACCGATCATCTTCATAGCGGAAATGTGCGAGCGCCATTTGGAAGAACGATGTCGAGCCGGCGATGATCGACCCTTGCACCCCGGTCGAGATGGATAATCCGATATAGAAGAACAGATATTGCAAAAACGTCAAGAACGCCCCTAAGTGTGCGTATGCCTTCAATTTTTCCGCATTCAATCGGATCGGCCGCTTGAAGACGAGCCGGCTGATCACGAGCAACAGAATACCAGCCAGTAAAAACCGTTCGCCGGCAAAGAACAGTTGTTGGCCGTACTCGCCTGCCCCGATGTCTAACGCCTCATAACTTAATTTAATGAACGGGAAAGCACTGCCCCATAAAAACGTGTTGAACAACGCCAACAGCGTGACGCTCCAAGAGCGTTGAAAAATATTTTGCATGACACGAAATCTCCTTAATCTTTTAGTTTGTGAGTTGTTATGAATGATGATAAAATAGACTCACATGATAATCATTATAAATAAGAGACGTGAAGAAAACGGATGTAAAACCCTTTAAAACAACAAAAGATAATGATAATCATCCTCAGTCATTATCATTTAACTGATATATATTCTCAATTAGAAAGAGGTGTCACTATGAACGTACAGGTAACTACTGCACAAGAAAAAAGCCACGTCTTCAAACGGGCCAACTGGTTCGAACATATCGAGCTCATCATGGCGCTCATCAGCGGTGTATTGATTGTACTCGCATATCTCGCAGAAAGACAAGACGGAGCCACTTGGATTTACGTCACGCTCTACTTGACCGCCTTCTTGATCGGCGGTTACGCCAAAGCCAAAGAAGGACTGACCGATACGTGGGAAACCCGATCATTGAACGTCGAGCTGCTCATGATCATCGCGGCGATCGGTGCCGCCTCGATCGGCTATTGGATGGAAGGCGCGATCCTCATCTTCATCTTCGCCTTGTCCGGTGCACTCGAGACGTACACGCTGAACAAAAACGAGCGGGCGCTCGAATCGTTGATGGAACTCCAACCGGAACAAGCGACCCGTTTCGATGCAGCCGGCGGTCTCGAAGTCGTCCACATCGATGACTTAAAAGTCGGCGACCGGATTTACGTCCGGCCGGGTGAACGCATCCCGGTCGACGGACGCATTTTGAGCGGGACCGCCTCCGTCGAAGAAGCCGCCATCACCGGGGAATCGATTCCGGTCGACCGGACCGTCGGCGACGAAGTGTTCGGTTCAAGTGTTAACTTGAACGGGGTGCTCACGTTATCGGTGACGAAACTCGCCACCGAGACATTGTTCCAAAAGATCATTCAGATGGTGCAGCAAGCCCAAGAAGAAAAATCACCGTCGGCCCAGTTCATCGACCGCTACGAAGGACGATACGTCCAGATCGTGCTCATCTCGGTCACGGCCATCATCTTGCTCGGCCCCGTCCTCACTTCGTGGTCGCTCGAAACGAGCATATACCGCGGGATGATCCTGCTCGTCGTCGCCTCACCGTGCGCCCTCGTCGCGGCGATCACACCGGCCGCGCTCGCCGCCATCGCCTCGTCCGCTAAACACGGGATTTTGTTCAAAGGCGGTGTCCACATCGAGAACATGGGACGCCTCAAAGCGATCGCTTTCGATAAGACCGGAACACTCACAATCGGTAAGCCGGTCGTCCAAACGGCGTTGGTTCATCCTGACATGGCAGCAGAAGACGTTTATCGCGTCGTCAGTTTGATCGAAGAACATTCGATGCACCCACTCGCCGAGGCGCTCGTCAAGTTCACGGGCAAACATACGGGAGACATGGACCACTTTAAAGACATCACCGGTTCAGGCATCGAGGCGACGATTGACGGCACTTCCTACCGGGTCGGTAAACAAAAGTTCGCCGACCGGAGCGGTGACTTCTACCGCGAAGATGTCGAACGGTTAAAAGCCGCCGGACACACACTCGTCTTCGTCAGTGACGATGAACAGACGATCGGTGCATTCGCACTGCGTGACACGTTACGCCCGGAAGCCAAACAAGCGATTGAGCGCTTGAACCATCTCGGAATCGCGACGATCATGATCACAGGCGACAATGAAGCGACCGCACGCGCCATCGCGACGGAGGCGGGCTTGACCCGCTACATCGCCGAATGCCTCCCGGAAGAGAAAGTCGAACAAATCAAGCTGTTAAAACAAGAGTACGGCACAATCGGGATGATTGGCGACGGCATCAACGACGCCCCGGCCCTCGCGACAGCAGACGTCGGGATCGCCATGGGCGAAGGAACCGACGCCGCACTCGAGACGGCTGACGTCGTCCTCATGAAAAACGATCTCGTCCGCTTGAGTTCAGCGATCGAGCAATCCCGTAAATTGAACCGGATCGTCTTGCAGAACGTCGTGTTCGCCCTCGGCGTCATCCTCGTTTTGATCGCGACGAACATCTTCGAGCTGCTCGTCATGCCGTTCGCCGTCGTCGGTCATGAAGGGTCAACGATTCTCGTCATTTTGAACGGACTGCGCTTGCTCAGTTCTTCATGGGATTGACAAATTTCGACAGCGTTTGAAACCGTCATTGAAAGCGAATGACGATTTCGCTATAATGGGAATAATGTGTCTAACAGACCGATAACAGATAGATGATTGGCTAAAGGTGGTACAGCATATGAATACGATTGCAGTAATCGGCAAAGTATTTGTCGATATTAAAGGAACATCGTTCGCCCCGCTTCATAAAGATGCGAAAAACGTCGGGGACATCGCGTTCTTAAACGGCGGAACCGGCCGTAACGTCGCGCAAAACTTAGGTGTCCTCGGTAACGACGTCCGGTTCGTGTCAACCGTCACAAACGACCAAATCGGGATGGGTGTCCTTCAAGAGCTTCGCGACTTAAACGTCAACGTCGACCACGTCGACCTGCTTGAGGATAACGGAATGGGCATGTGGCTCGCCGTCATGGACAATAACGGCGACCTCCAGACCTCGATCTCGAAACAACCAGATGAAGCGATGATGGAACAATGTATCCTCCGCCGAATCGATACGGTGTTCGCCGAAAGCGAAGCCGTCGCCATCGACCTCGATTTGTCGGTCAACGTCTTGAATGAGACGATCGAACTTTGTCGCGAGATGAAGCTTCCGCTTTACGGGGTGTGCGGTCATTTGTCCGTCATCGAACGAAATCGCCACTTGCTTCAAGGCTTCACCGGCTTCATCTGTAGCCGTGAAGAAGCCGAAATCCTGTCTGATATGTCAATCGTCACCGTCGATGACGCATTGCGCGTCGCCGAAGTGCTCGCGATGAAAGGTGCGCCGCTCACGATCGTCACGATGAGCGAGCTCGGTGCCGTCTACGTCGATCTCCGGACGAACGAGCAAGGACACGTACCGACGACAAAAGTCAAAGTCGCTGATTCAACAGGCGCCGGTGATTCTTTCTTCTCGGCCGTCATCTCTGAATTGATGAAGCATCATTCGATTGAAGACGCGCTCCGCCTCGGCATGCGCGTCGCCGCAAAAGTTATCGGTTCTCATGAGAACGGTTTGACTTCTGATATGTACGAATCGTTAGAACAAACAACGACAGATTAACAAAGCGCATCGACGGTGAGTCGATGCGTTTTGTTCACTATAAGCTACCGAAAGGAACGATCCCATTGGTCAGAACAAAATTACGCAGCGCCATCATCCTCACGAACGAACACGATGAGGTCGCGCTCATTCGACGCGAAAAAGAAAACGCACTCTATTACGTCTTCCCTGGCGGCGGTGTCGAACTTGGCCATACGGCTGAAGAAACTGCCGTCCGTGAAGCTTATGAAGAACTCGGTGTCCACGTCGAGCTTGAAGGAGTCGCCGCCTACGTCGCTTTCAACGGTGAATTGAATCCTTATTTTTGGGCCCGCGTCACAAATGGCGAATTCGGCACCGGTACAGGCGAAGAGTTCCAAGCTGAACAGACGAACGGCTCGTACACACCGATTTGGGTGAAGCGGAGCGCATTGAGCCGCCTGCCAGTCAGACCCCCTTCTTTAGCCGAGCTGCTCACCACCAATCCAGAACGATTCTTTGACAAAACGTTAGCCGAAGACTGAATCAATGTGTAACCTACTGACAAATCGGGAAAGATAGTTTCTAACGATAACGTTCAGGAGGATATGCGCATGGACACTACAGAAGTGAAAGAAAAAAAGAATTGGCTCACCTTCGGGAAAGAGTTGTTTCGTCGCTTTAAAGAGCATGACGTTCAAGATTACGGGGCAACGCTCGCTTTTTTTTGGTTCTTATCCATTTTCCCGGGAATCATTTTTATTTTAGCGTTGCTCTCGTTCTTCGACATCACGCAAGCGTCGTTTCAAGAACAGTTAAATAACCTGGCGCCAGGTTCGGCGGCGACCGAGTTTTTATCAGGGATCTTTGAGGCGATCGGCGAGCCACGAGGCGGACTGCTCTCGATTGGTGCGATTTTAGCGATTTGGTCGGCCTCTAAAGGAGTCGAACGATTGATCAATATGGCAATCCACGCCTATGGCGAGGACAACGAACGCAACTTCTTCGTCAGTAAAGGCATCGCCCTCGGCTTGACGTTCCTCCTCGGCGTCGGCGTCTTGCTACTCATCATCTCGAACGTGTTCGGTTCACAAATCATCGAATTCATTTCAGACTACATCCCGATTTCCGGTGCCGAAGTCGTCTTGATCAACGTGTTCCGTTACGTGCTGACGACGGTCATCTTAATCTTGACGCTGTCGATCTTTTATAAGATCGCACCGCAACAACACGTGTTTTGGAAAAGCACCGTCCCCGGCGCCATCTTCGGCGTCATCGCTTGGCAGCTCGTCTCACTCGGTTTTAGCCTATACGTCTCGAACTTCGGTAACTACGATTCGACGTACGGATCACTCGGAGGCATCATCGTCACGTTGCTTTGGCTGCAGTTGACCGGCATGATCATCTTGATCGGCTCTGAGATCAACGCCACGTGGCAACGCTTCTTCAAAACACCGAGCGAGCAAGAGTATGAGAAGAACTATAAGAAAAACAAAAAATCCAAGTCGAAAGACTCGGACGAAGATGACTACAAAGATATTCCGGTCAACACGTACGGATGACAAAAGGCGAGCTCTCTCAAAACGGAGCTCGCCTTTTTGCATAGATTGGATGATTATGCCTCTACGACATCGAGTCGCCCCGTTCCTGGATCGATGACAAATCCGTGGACGTCCGTACCCGGCGGCAGGAGCGGATGGTTTTTGATCAGGCTGACCGAGTTGACGACGTTCGCCTCGACCGAGTCAAAGCCGTGCAACCACTTCTCCAAGTCCATGCCTGAGGCTTTGAGCGTCTGTAACGTCTGCGGATCAATTCCGCGCCGCTCCATCTCGCCGATGACCGCGTTCGGGTCGATAGCGGCCATGCCGCAATCGTAATGTCCAATAACGATCACCTCTTCCGCACCGAGAGCGTATAAGGCGACGAGAATCGAACGCATGACCGATCCGAACGGATGCGACAATACCGCGCCCGCGTTTTTGATGATTTTCGCGTCGCCGTTCTTCAAACCGAGCGCATGTGGCAATAACGACGTCAACCGTGTGTCCATACAAGTTAAAATGACAATTTTCTTATCAGGAAATTTATCTGACACGTACTGCTCATACTGCTTCTCTGTCACGAACCGTTCATTGAACGCAAGCATGTCTTTGACGACTGACATATCGTTCCCCTCCTCTATGTTTATGCGATAACGCGTGCGACGATTAATCCGATGACCATCCAGGCCCCGAATAACGTGTTGACCTTCGCCGTCATCGCCATCGCCGGCATCAGGTCGGCCGGCTCACGTTTCACCCAGAAACGCTTCACCGCACGAATCATAATCGGAACGGTCATTAACGAAAGCAATACCCAAGGCGTGACCCCGTAAACGAATACGGCGACGAGGATACCAATCAGCGCAACGATAAAGAATCCGGCCAAAACGAGCACGGCCCGGCGATGTCCGACGAGACACGCAATCGTGCGTCGTCCGTTCACCTTGTCGTTATCCAAGTCCCGAATATTGTTGGCTAGTAAAATCGCTCCGATCAAGAGCGCCATCGGGAATGACACGAGCAACAACTCAGTCGTCACCGTACCGATTTGGATATATCCTGAAATCCCGATGATGACGTAGCCCATGAACAATCCGGCGACAAGTTCACCGAACGGCGTATACGCAATCGGAAGCGGACCACCCGTATACAGATAGCCGACGACCATCGACAACGCTCCGATCCAAAGCAAATGCCAGCTCGTCGAAGCGGCAAGAAACAGACCGAGAACACACGCGACACCATACATCCCGAGCGCGATGCCGAGCACTTGACCCGGCGTGAACCCGTCTCGTACGATCGAGCCGCCGATTCCAATCGAGCCTTCGTGGTCGAGTCCGCGTTTGTAGTCGTAATATTCATTAAATAAATTCGTCGCGATTTGAATCAAGATCGAGGCGAAGAGCATCGCCAAGAACAGACCCCATTTCAAATCGGTTTGACCGGCGACGATAAACGTTCCTAACAGCACCGGAATAAAGCTCGCCGTCAGTGTGTGCGGACGAATCATGCGCCAATAAGCACCTTTCTCTCTCTTCTTCATCTACTTCCCTCCCTTCGTTAGTTTACGTCTCCACAAAAAAATCTGTCAATGCCCGTCCCTCAATCGTCTCAACTCATGTTTCTCGAGCATTCGACGGGCAGCCCAGCCGTTAAGTCATGATACACTAAAAGATGAATATTCCATCGGATTGAGGAGGCTTTTCTTATATGCCAGATACTCAAACACACATTAAACAACGAATCGAACAAGCGCATAAACGCGCACGCGCATGGCAACGACCTGTCCTTGCCTCATACACGTGGGAGATCCCTTCGTTCGACGCGTTTCATATCATTCAAAATACAGAAACATCACACTATTATTTTTCGACACCCGATCGCTCACTTGAAATGCTCGGTTGTGCCGACGCGCTCGTCTTGACGGCGTCCGGACCCGAACGGTTCCAACGTCTGCAGTACGACTGGAGCCTGCATCGCCGGGATGTCGATGCCGTCATCTATGCGTTCTCAGGATTTTCGTTCGATACGTTCGTCCGACCTCAAAAAAACATGTGGGACTCATTCGGCGAGGCGGCTTTAGTCGTCCCTAAATTTTTATACCGTCGTTCCGGTGACAAGCACACGTTGACGGTGTCGACCCTTGTTTCTTCAAACCAGACCGTTGAACAATATTTAATCCAACTAGCCGACCAATTGGCCCAGTTCAACGCCCTGCACGCGCCCGATGAGTCGACACCGACGTATTCGAAAGTAAAAGACGGCGTCGATCACTTTAAATCAAGTTTTCAACAGGCGAAAGGATATATCGCCGAAGAAAAAGTCGAGAAACTCGTCATCGCCCGGGAAGAGATTTACCAGACGTCAGATGAAGCGTTCCCGTTCGCGAAGACGCTACGGCACTTGTCTGAACATCAAGAAGGCAGTTACGTGTTCTTATATCAACCGAAACGGGAAATCGGATTTTTCGGGGCCACACCGGAGCGGCTCGTCCGTAAGCAAGGTCCGCATATCGAGACCGCGGCCATCGCCGGCACGATCAAACGCCCGGATACGGACGCGGAAACCGAGACGGCGAAACAGCAGTTGTTGCATGACCGTAAAAATTTAGAGGAGCACCAAATCGTCGTCAAAGATATTCAAAACGCTCTCACACCTTATGCAGCGACCATTCATGTCGCGCCGTCCCCGACGATTTTAGAGAACCGCTCGGTGTTTCATTTACACACACCGATCAAAGCAACTTTGGACACGAACGCGTCTCTCCTCTCCATCATTGAGTCGTTGCACCCGACACCCGCACTCGGCGGTTCTCCGAAGCGGACGGCCGTCCGCTTGCTGCGCGACATCGAACGGTTCGATCGCGGCTGGTACGGCTCACCGTTCGGCTGGTTGAACACCGACGGAGAAGGTGAATTTGTCGTCTCTATCCGTTCGGCCCTCGTCCAGCATCAGTTCGTGGCATTATACGCAGGCTGTGGAATCGTCCAAGAGTCTGAACTCGAATCAGAGCTAGCCGAGACAGAAGTCAAGTTGAGCCCGATCAAGCAAGCGCTCGGGTTAGACCAAGTCATTTCAGGAGGCAATCACGAATGAACGATATGTTAACGAATTGGGTATCCCATATGATGAATCGACTCGTCGAAACTGGGATTTATGACGTCGTCATCAGTCCCGGTTCGCGTTCGACACCGCTGGCGATGGCCGCGTATTTGCACCCGAATATACGCCATCACGTCGTCGTCGATGAGCGTTCAGCCGCTTTCTTCGCGCTCGGACTAACCCGCGCTGGCGAAGACGTTCGGCCGGTCGCATTAATTTGTACGAGCGGCACAGCCGCTACCAACTATTTTTCAGCTGTCGCCGAAGCAACGATTTCCCAGCTCCCGCTCGTCGTATTGACGACAGATCGGCCGCATGAGTTGCGTAACGTCGGGGCCCCGCAAGCAATCGATCAAGTCCGCCTCTACGGTGAACATGTGAAGACGAGCCTCGATCTACCGGTGCCCGAGCCAGAGAGTCTGCACTATATGGAACAAGCCGTCGGACGGCTCGTACGCTTGAGTGCGCAGGCCCCGCTCGGACCGGTCCATATTAACATCCCGTTCCGAGAACCGTTACTGCCCGATATCGAACGTCTGAAGTCACAATTGACCGCCACTTCGAGACGGAGCGAGACCTCGTACATTCGTCCCGTCACCGACGACTTGGCTCGCTTCAAACAAGAGACGGCCGTCGAACGGCTCGCTTTCGTCGTCGGACCTGGCACGCCGACGTCTTGGCTCGAAACCATCTACAACGTAGCAAACACTCACCGAATTCCGGTGTTTGCCGATCCGCTCAGTGGCATGCGTTGCTTTGACGGCGTTTTGACGAATTATGACACGTGGCTCGCAAGTGAGCATAGCCCAGAATGGACGCCGAATGCGGTCGTTCGCTTCGGTGCGGCTCCTGTATCGAAACGGTTGAATGAATGGCTCAAACAGACCCACCAAATCTTGATTGAACAGCCCGGCTCGTTTCGCGACCCATCGAGTCGTGCGACTGTCGTCTACGGCGACGCGAATGACTATTTGGAGGTCATCGACGTCCCGTTTGACGACGTCTACTCGGCTCGCTTTTCCTTATTCGAACAAGTCGCCGAATCGGCCAAACCAAGTCTGAGCGGTGAGAGCGCCTTGACTAGTCACGTCTTGAACGCTCAGATCGACCGCTTGTTCGTCAGCAACAGCATGCCGATCCGTGACGTCGACACGACGCTCGGTGCCGGACAAGCCGTATCCGTCTTCGCCAACCGAGGCGCGAACGGGATCGACGGAATCATCTCGAGTGCGCTCGGCGCTTGCCACGACACAGAACGAGCCGCGTTACTGATCGGTGACTTGGCGTTCTATCATGACAGCAACGCCCTGCAATTACTAAAGACGCATCCTGGCTCGTTCTCGATCATCGTCGCCAACAACAACGGCGGGGGCATCTTCTCCTTCTTACCGCAAGCATCCATCGAGCCACAGATGTTCGAAGACTTGTTCGGTACACCGCTCGACTTGAACATCCGTGGCTTCGCCGACACATACGGGCTTAGCTATCAACTGCTCGAACGTCCAGAAGACGTGACAGCAGCGATCGAGGCAGGGATTCAGTTGATCGAATTCCCATCTGACCGTGCCGACAACGTCTTATCCCACCGGAACTGGACGGAATCGATTTGCACGCGTCTCACGTTGGAGAACGGGACATGAGACGTACTGTCCGTGACGTATCGTATGAAGTGCTCGAGCACGGGTCCGGAAGACCGGTCCTCTTGTTGCACGGCTTCACGAGCAACGCCGGATGGCTCTCGTATTTCCCTGACTTGCCGGTGCGCCTCGTCGCCCCGTCCCTGCTTCAACATGGACAGACCGGCAGTTGCTCGGTCGCCCGCGCGAAGATGAGCCAACAAGTGAAGGATTTGTCGACGCTGCTCGACACGGACGAAAGGCCGTGGACGGTCATCGGCTATTCGCTCGGCGGCCGCATCGGGATGACACTCGCAGCCTGTGACGAGCGCGTGGACCACTTCATCGGGATTAGTACGACGCCCGGTCTCACCGCTTCAGAGCGACGAGCGCGACGCGACGCCGATGAACGGCTCGCGCGACGGATCGAGACGGACGGAATCGAAGCGTTCGTCGCCGCATGGGAGATGCTCCCGCTTTGGCGTCAAACGGACGAGATGCGGGCCTCACTTCGACATGAGCGGCTCGCTCAAGACCCGTCAGCGCTCGCGAACAGTTTGCGCGCCATCGGGACCGGCAGTATGCCGTCGCTATGGACGCATCTTGACCGCCTGCCTCGAACCGATTTGATCGTCGGTGCGCACGATGTGAAGTTTCAAACGATTGCTCGCGATATGCGTGAACGTCGTCCAGACATTCGGATACACGAAATTTCGGGTGCGGCCCACGCTCCCCATATCGAGAACACCCAACAATTTGGTACAATGATAGAGAAATTGATTTGAGGGGGAATTTAAATGGAATCAGTAGCAAACTGGACATCGGTCCGTACGTATGAAGACATTAAATATGAGAAGTGGAACGGGATCGCAAAAATCACGATCAACCGTCCGGAAGTTCGGAACGCGTTCCGTCCGCTCACGGTCAACGAATTGATTGACGCGTTCGCGCGCGCCCGTGACGATAAAGAAGTCGGTGTCATCATCTTGACAGGTGAAGGCGATCAAGCCTTCTGCTCAGGTGGCGACCAAAAAGTTCGCGGTCACGGCGGCTACGTCGGTGACGATGATATCCCGCGCTTGAACGTCCTTGATCTTCAGCGCTTGATCCGAGTCATCCCTAAACCGGTCATCGCCATGGTCGCTGGATACGCCATCGGTGGCGGACACGTCTTGCACCTCGTCTGTGACTTGACGATTGCGGCCGACAACGCTCGTTTCGGTCAAACTGGACCGAAAGTCGGTTCATTCGATGCCGGTTACGGTTCAGGCTACTTGGCACGTATCGTCGGACATAAAAAGGCTCGTGAGATTTGGTACTTGTGCCGTCAATATGACGCACAGCAAGCGCTCGACATGGGACTCATCAACACGTTCGTCCCGCTCGAACAGCTTGAAGCCGAGACGGTCCAATGGTGCCAAGAGATCTTGCAACACTCGCCGACAGCACTCCGCTTCTTGAAAGCTGCGATGAACGCTGATACGGACGGCTTGGCCGGGATCCAACAGCTCGCCGGTGATGCGACGCTCCTTTACTACACGACAGATGAAGCAAAAGAAGGCCGTGACGCCTTCAAAGAAAAACGTGACCCTGACTTCGGTCAATTCCCGCGTTTCCCGTAAATCGTAAGAGAGTAGCGAATTCGCTACTCTTTTTTTGGAGGTAATTGTAATGGATTATGATTTGAAGCAACATCCTGTCGACACGATCGCCCTCGTCACCGCAACGGAACGTCTGACGTGGGGCGAATTGATCGATGAGAGCTCGCGCTTGGCACACTTTTTAGGCCGGACCGTTCCGGACGCTCGTCACATCGGACTGTATGCGTCAAATAGTAAAGACTATGTCGTCGCAGTCCACGCCGTCCATTTGCTCGGAAAAGTACTCGTCCCGTTGAATACACGGCTGACCACAAGCGAACTCGCGATGCAACTCGACAAGGCCCACATCGACATCTTACTCGTCGATCAGGAAATCGACCTCAACGTCCCTCAAATCGACGTGAGCGTACGCGATCAAGAGCCGTTGCGCCGACATCATCGCTGGGGGCGTGACGAGGTCATGTCGCTCATGTTTACGTCCGGAACGACCGGACACGCCAAAGCGGTGCAACAGACGTACGGAAATCATCGCGCGAGCGCCGAGGCCGCAAAAAAACATCTAGGATACGAGCCGACCGACCGCATGCTCGTCGTCACGCCATTGTTCCACATGAGCGGACTCGCCCAAGTGTACCGTTGCGCCCTGTTCGGCTCGACATTATACGTTGAACCGAAGTTCGACGTCTTGCGTACGATCCGATTGATCGCGTCCGAACGGATCACCCATCTTTCCCTCGTCGCCATCATGCTCGGGCGACTGCTCGACGCAGGATTGACCAGTCACCATCTCCGCGTCATCCTCGTCGGAGGCGGACCGGTGCCACGGCCGTTGCTCGAAGAAGCAGACCGCCGCCACTTGCCGATCGCGCAGACGTACGGGATGACGGAAACTTGCTCCCAAGTCGCGACGTTGTTGCCGTCCGAAGCACTCGACCATATCGGTTCAAGCGGTCAAGCGATCGCACCGACCCGCATCCGCATCAGTCGCGATGGCGAGATCGAAGTCAATGGCCCGACCGTCACGCCAGGCTATTATAACGAATCGGAAGCGGATGCTTGGACCGAGGACAGGTACTGGCGAACCGGCGACCTCGGAACGATCCAAGACGGCTATTTATATGTTTTGGATCGCCGGAGCGACTTGATCATCTCGGGTGGAGAAAACATCTATCCTGCTGAGATCGAGAGCGTCCTGTTGCGATGCCCCGGTATCGAGGACGCCGGGGTCACCAGGAAGCCTGACCCGACATGGGGCGCCGTCCCGATCGCCTATATCGTCGGGACATACGACCCTCACGAACTTACGCAAATTTTAAACGACCACCTCGCTAAGTATAAGCACCCGAAGGCGTTGATCACGGTCACTCAGCTCCCACGAAACGCCAACGGAAAATTGATGCGACACCGCTTAAAGGAGACCGATTATGATTCAACGAGCTGACCTTTACATCGTCCCGCTCACGTTCAAACACCCGCTTGTGACAGCCCATGCCGTCTTGACGACGCGACGGACGGTCATCCTCCGTCTCGAAACGACCGACGGAGCGGTCGGATACGGGGAAGGTGTCGCCTTTGAGACGCCGTGGTACACGTCGGAGACGGTCCGCTCGACCGTCGACACGTCTGAACTGATCTATCGATTGCTGAAAGGGCAGCCGATCAGCGCGACCACATTTCCAGACCATGTCCGTTCGATCATCGGGCACCCGATGGCAAAAGCGATGTGGGAGAGTGCACTGTGGGAAATCGAGGCCGCCCGTGCTGGCGTGACGCTAAAACAACTTTTGCAAGCCGGACATCACGTCGCTTGCGGGCGGACGATTGGGATTGGCTTGCTCACCGAAACGTTGAACGCGATCGAACAGGCGCTCCATTCCGGGTTCGAACGGATCAAGTTGAAAGCTTCGCCTCATGAGCTATTGACGGCGCTCGCGGAAGTGCGGACTTTTTTCCCGGACGCTCCGCTCATGATCGACTTGAACGGCAGTGCGCACGAGCAGCCGCTCGACTGGTTCAAACAACTCGACGCCCATCGCCTCTTGATGATCGAACAGCCTTATCCGAGCGACTGCTGGGTCGACTCGGCCGACCTGCAAACAAAACTCAAGACGCCAATCTGTCTTGACGAGTCCATCATCTCACGGCAAGACGTCGAGACGATGAATCGGCTTCGGGCCGGACGCATCGTCAACATCAAACCTGCCCGCGTCGGGGGATTGACCGAGGCGCTCGCGATCCGTGACAGCGGTACCCCGTATTGGGTCGGTGGTATGTACGAATCATCGATCGGCCGTTATCATACACTCTTATTCGCCTCGTTGACGGGTGCCGCCTATCCGGCCGACATGGCCGGAACGAGCGCCTATTTCGAGACCGACCTGCTCGATGCGCCGCTCGATGTCGAAAACGGTCAGCTCTTGATCCCTGACGTCGTCACTCCGGATTGGAAAAAGATTCATCAGTTAAGCGAACAAATCATCCAGTTAACGTAAACAAGGATACAGACCGCGGTCTGTATCCTTGTTTGATTGCGTCATTCTTCTCGGAACGTTCCTGTCAACACTTCATAGCCGTCCTCGGTCACGATGACCGTGTGCTCAAACTGCGAGACGGGGCTGTCGTTCGGTGTGAACAACGCCCAGCCATCCTCTTCTGACTGGTAGACGATCTCGTCTTTCGTCGAGACGAACGTCTCGACTGCGATGACTTGACCGACTTTCAAGATGTCATTCTCTTCCCGGCTATAATAGTTGGAGATCGTCTCCGGTTCGCCGTGGAGCGTGCGGCCGAGTCCATGACCCGCCAAGTTTCGAATGACGGTGAAGCCATTTTTGCGGACATCCGCGTAAATCGCTTTTCCGATCTGGTTCACTTTCGTACCGGCCTTCACTTTGCTGAGGCCCGCTTCGAGCGACGTGAGCGAGACCTCGACTAAGCGGACATGCTCTGGCGATTTCGGTGTGCCGGCGATCACCGTTCGTCCCGTGTCTGCATAATAGCCATCTTTCACGGCAGACACATCGACATTGACGATGTCCCCGTCTTTAATGACTTCTTTACCCGGAATTCCGTGGGCAGCCACTTCATTGATGGAGATACACGTATAGCCCGGAAACTCATACATCGTAATCGGCGCCGAGGCCGCTCCTTCTTCTTCAAGAATACGTTGCCCGATCGCATCGAGCTCTTTCGTCGTCATCCCTGGCGTGACGGCCCGTGCCATTTCATCCCTTGCCCGGGCGACGATTCTCCCAATCTCACGCAACGCATCATAATCGTAATCAAACATCATAATCCCTCTCAATCTAATAATCGGTTTTGGTATAAGTACTCTTCTGATAAATCGGCGAACAAAAACATGCCGTCCGGTAACGGATAGCTGAACGTACGTGTCACTTCGTTGGAGCTGAAGTCGCGATAGTCTTCCGACAAATAGCCCCGCCCGCGAACACTCATCGCCGCCATCGTCCGGATAAAGTACGGTCGAAAACTCCAGTTATAGCCTCGGTACGTGTTATCGACTTTCCAAACGTGTTGCTCTTGGTAGACGTTCGCACTCGTCTGGAAGCCCGTTTGGTCGGTCAAGTAGTAGCGGACGAGCATCCCTTCTAATTTAGGGGCGATATGGAGCAGCCATTCATCCTTCTTATCCCGTGACCATTTCCCGGTTTGGACGAGCTCCGCGACTTTTCCGTGAAGTTCGAATTCTAGCTCATACAACCGCTTCAATCGCTCTTGGTCGTGCAGGAAGAACGCTGGAACTTCTTGCGTGAGCACACTCATTCCTTTTGCTTCACGCGGCGGGAAATCCTCTTGACGACCTAACAAGCCACCCATGTAGTAACTTCCACCGTGCTGCCAGGCGTAACGCAACTGACCGAGATGATCGATTGACTTATAGAGCAGCGGGGCCCCGAGTTTCGAAGCAATGTATTCCATCGTCTGGAGCATTTGGGGGTAAGTCACCGACAACGTCTTCTTCTCGACCATCGTTGCTAAATCGACAAGCAACAACTCCGGTGCAATCGTCATGATGTCCTCGATACTCGTCGACTCCGCGAAGTCGAGCGCGACTCTCACACCAGAAGATCGATAATATTGGACGACGCGGGACAGACGAGACACATCGACGAGCTCGGTCCCTTGAAGTGTCACAAATATCCGGTGGAGCGGGAAGTTCAATTCCCGTAACGGTGCTAAAAATGCTTCGCCCCCTTCTTCAAGGATCCATTCCGACCGGCAGCGGAACGTGACGAACTGCTTTTCGTCACGCAACGCTTCGGCGGCCAACCGTTCCATCCGCTTGGCGATGTCGAGTTGATACTCGACCGGTACGTCGTCATCATAAAAGAACGGGGTGAGCGACTCGCCCCTGAAATGGCCGTGTACCATGTAGCCTTCCACTTGAAACGTGGCCGCCCCGAAAATCGGTTCATACGTCACTTCGACTTCATTTGGATTCATCATCACATCCACTGCATCCAATTGGATCACCTCATCCTCATTTTCGAAACAAGAAAGCGAGCCGGTTTCAGCTCGCTCGTGTATGCACATACATATAGGCACCGAAACAAGCAATAAAATACACGATACTCATCACACCGTATCCGATTCCCATCTTCCCGCCGACGCCGATGGCCATGACTAACCAAATCATCGCGCCAAACAAAAGTGTGGCGACCGGAATATATCGGAAATTCGGACGTACTGTCCGCATAACAATCGGCTTCAATGCTAGGATGCACGCCAATAATATGACGAGACCTAAACCTAGTTCTACCATCCGTTGACACCTCATCCTTCAATCTCTACTCGTTCAGTGTAGCATGAGATAAATAAAAAAACCGCAAATCCACTTAAGGAAATGCGGTTTTCGTTTTATCGATTAGTCACGCGGACGACGTGGGCCACGGTCTTCTGATGAGCGACGACGATCGTCAGTCCCACCAGTGCGTTTTCCACGGTATCCACCGCCACCGCTACGTTCGCCTGAGCGTCCGCCACGGTCTCCGCCGCCAGTGCGACGGTCTCCGCCACCACTGCGTGCGCCGCCACGGTATCCACCGCGGTCGTTGCGTCCACCTTGACGTTTCACACGGACTGGTTCTGCGTAAGAGATTTCAACAGGTGTTGAATCTGGCTCTTTCGTCAAACCACGAAGTGCTGCTGCGAGAAGCTCGACTGCTTCGTACTCTTCAAGGAGCTCAGTCGCAAGTTGCGTGTAAGCTTTGAAATCGCCCGCTTGAACGCGTTCGATCAAATCTTCAGCTGATTGCTTTTGGTTTCCTTCAAGTACTTCTGCGATCGTCGGTACGTGACGACGGTTCATTTTCTTGTTCGTCACACGTTCGATTGACTTCACTTGGCCGAATTCACGTGGCGTGATGAACGTAAGGGCAGTACCTGTTTTACCAGCACGGCCTGTACGTCCGATACGGTGCACGTAGCTTTCCGGATCTTGTGGGACGTCAAAGTTGTAAACGTGTGTGACACCTGTGATATCAAGTCCACGCGCCGCTACATCTGTTGCGACCAAGATGTCGATCGTGCCGTTTTTGAAACGACGGATGACTTGGTCACGTTTTGATTGCGTCAAGTCACCGTGAAGGCCATCAGCCGTGTAACCACGTTTGATGAGTGCTTCTGTAACTTCGTCAACACGTTTCTTCGTACGAGCGAAGATGATGCTGAGTTCTGGTGAGTCGATGTCGATCAAACGGCAAAGTGTATCGAATTTTTGACCTTCACGCAATTCGAGGAACTGTTGGTTGATGTTTTCAACTGTCATTTCCTTCGATTTCACTTTGATGATTGTTGGCGACTTCATGAAGCGCTCAGCGATCTTCTTGATTTGTGGTGGCATTGTCGCTGAGAAGAGAAGCGTTTGACGTTCAGCCGGAAGGCCTTTCAAAATCATCTCGATATCTTCAACGAAGCCCATGTTGAGCATTTCATCCGCCTCATCCAAAATCACTGTTTGGATCTCGTCGAGTTTGATCGTCTTGCGTTTCATGTGGTCCATGAGACGTCCAGGTGTCGCAACGACGATTTGCGGGTTCTTTTTCAAGCCGCGGATTTGGCGGTCGATTTGCTGACCACCGTATACAGGAAGTGCGTATACACGCTTCGTTTCCCCGATTTTGTTTAACTCTTCTGCAACTTGAATCGCAAGTTCACGTGTCGGTGCAAGAACAAGTGCTTGGACTTGACGCGCCTTTGTGTCGATTCGCTCAATTGTCGGAATACCGAAAGCTGCTGTTTTCCCTGTACCTGTTTGTGCTTGGCCTAATACATCCGCTCCTGTAAGTGCGATTGGAATTGTTTCAGCTTGGATCGGTGTCGCTTCCTCGAAGCCCATTTTGAGTACACCTTTTACTAATGCTTCACTTAACTGTAAATCTTGAAATTTTGTCAAATTATATTCTCCTTTGTTCATGCAAAAAACGTCTGAGGTTAGTTCTGCAGACGTTCTTTAAATGTTTCCTCGTAGTCAACTCTTATTACTATACCGCATTTGTTTCTAAAATGAAAGAAATACATTCTAAAACTTTTTTTAGCCACCTGGACATGAGTAATCTTATTTCAATTTATACCCGTTGTCGAGTTTTTCAACCTGCTTTTCTTTCAAGAGCTTCCCGAGCGCCCGTTTGAAGGCCGCCTTGCTCATGCCAAACTCACGGTCGATCACGTCTGGGGCTGTCTTGTCGCCGTAAGGCATTTCACCACCGCGTTCTTCGATGTAAGAACGAATGCTTTCCGCATCCGGGTCGATCGCTTCATACGCTCGCGGTTTCATCGATACAAGAACGGTACCGTCTTGCTTCACTTGCGTCACACGTACTGCTAACTGTTCGCCGAGACGCGGCCACCGCGTCATCTCTGCTTCATGTAAGAAACCGAGTGATTCATTCTCGACCCAGACGTTGACACCGACGTCACGTTTGTTGACGACGATCGCTTGAACGTCTTGATTGCCCCACTCTTCTTTGGCGGGACGGGCAAGCAAGTTCAAATACGCATAATGAGCCGGTTCTCCGAGAAGACGGCCTTTTTGATCGTACTTGAGACGGACGCATAGCTTATCGCCTTCTTTCGGCCAATATGTCCGGTTTTCAGGAAGGTCGTCGAGCGAGACGAGCACATCCTTTTGAATGCCGATGTTGACGAACACGCCCGTATTGTAGCGAACGCCTGTCACATCGAACCATTCATATTCTTCAAACGATACGTTCGGAATCGTCATCGTCGAAGCGAGACGGCCTTCCGAGTCATGATATAGGAAGACACGCACCGTTTGACCGACTGTGACTTCTTCTGTTTGTTCTTTCCGATGAAGTAATACCTCTTCACGGCCGTTCCCAATAAATACGCCAAAATCGGCTGAACGTTCCGCAACTAGATCGACTACATCTCCTGCACGTAATACCATTCTATACACATCCTTTTTCATCTTATTACTGTCAGTATACCTACCTACACACGTTCTTAATCATATCACGTTCCTTTTCCTGCTTCAGGTCAATTGTGTCCAATTTGTGAACGAGACAATGAACCACCCAACCGTCAAGCTTCTAAATCGACCGAGTATCAGACGGAATTTTGTGACAATTTTGTGAACAATGTTTTTCCATCTAGTATCCACTTTTTGAAAACGTTATTATTAAAGAAGTGTTGTTTATAAATCAGGTTTCAGCAATGTCCGAACGGGGGAAATAAAATGTTTGATGTTCAATCTCGCTCATTTGCGAAACGCTTCATGAAGGGCCTTTTGATTGCATTCTTCGCTCTTCTTGCTTCGCTGAGTTTCATATTCTCAAACGGTGTCGATACGAACGTATCGTCTTCCGTCACGATGGTTCAAGAGTAAGCGCCCTCTCGCTCGTCAGAAGGCGTTTTTTTGTTTTGTTCGACAAAAAAAGGAATTTTTTACTCACTTGTCGAACGAGAAATACGTTCGGTTTTTTCAATTGAATCATCTGGGAAGGGAGAGTCACTCATGCTATTTTATTTTCTCACCACGATTCTTTCAGTCGTCGGTTTGTCCGTCTCGCTCCAAACCGGTTTTTTCAAAGATCCAATCGGCACATTCTTGTTCGCGGCGCTGCTCGCCATGGGTCTATCTTCATTTAAACAGCTTATCGCACAAATGAACGTGCTCCTGAAAGAACGGCGCAATCAAAAGCGCATCGACCGCATCGTTGCTCGCATGCACTCCAGTTCACGCAAACGCTCTACATAACGCTCGTGTTCCCACGCCACTTTTGGTATTCTATTCTAGATAGAAGAGCACAACGGACTTGGACCGTAGGAGGCACAAACACGAATGAATGAAATCCCTTTATCGAACGAATGGCTGTTACGCTATTCACCCGTCATGGAGCTGTGGCTGAAAGAAGACGGCATTTTGCTCGTCGATGACGACAACCGAATCCGCCTCACCTTAGAAATTGGCAGTGATCACGTGATGCAGTTTAAGAGCATCGAGCAAGACGGTGCCTACTTTGTCGTTGACCCGGTGAATAAACGAATTACGTTCGAACTCGAGGAAGAAGAAGAGGAAACCGATTCTCGCTTCTGGGAATAAAGATTCATGTCTAAGAGTCAGATTCTCTGTGTGAGAAGAAGACTCTTTCTTGCTGTTTGGCTCTATTTTGAAAAGGAGATTGATACTATGTTACGCACCGCCATTTGGTTTTTCTCGTTCTTCGCCGTCTTGCCCGTCTTGCTTCCGTTTTATCCGAAAGCAAAACGACTCGACGTACCGGCACGATACGATTACGTTCAAAAAATCGCCTACAACTGGGCCGGCTTCTTATTGAAAGTGGCCGGAGCCCGAGTCCGTGTGCACGGACAAGAACATATTCCGAACGAACCGGTCGTCTACGTCGCCAACCACCAAGGAAACTTCGACATCCCGATCATGATCACGGCGACGAACCATCCGAAAGCGTTCATCTCAAAAATCGAAGTCAAAAAAATTCCGATGATCGCGGGTTGGATGGAATTGATGGGTTGCATCTTTATCGATCGCAGCGACCGCCGCCAATCCGTCAAAGCGATCCGCGCCGGTGTCGAGACAATCCAATCCGGACAGTCAATCATCATCTTCCCGGAAGGCACTCGTTCAAAAGGTGGGCCGATGAAAGAGTTTAAAGCCGGCAGCCTGACGCTCGCCACGTCGAGCGGAGCAAAAATCGTTCCGGTGGCGATCAACGGCAGCCATCACCTGCTCGAAATGAAAAACCGGATTAGACCGGGTATCGTCGATGTGACGTTTTTACCGGCTATCGACCCGGCTGACGTCTCGAATAAAGATTTGACAGCGAAAGTAGAAGCGATGATTCGCCAAGTCGTTGAAGGAGGTTCCAAATGAGTTTATTAACAATCGAAGGCATCCGTAAAGAGTTCGCCGATAAAGTCTTGTTTGACGACGTCACGATGACGATTCATCCCGGTAACCGGATTGGTGTCATCGGCGTCAACGGTTCTGGGAAATCGACGTTCTTAAAAATCATTGCCGGCGTCGAAACAGCAGACAAAGGCACGATGCAACATCCGAACGACTATCGGATTCGTTATTTGACGCAAACCGTCGATTTCGCTCCCGGTCAGACAATTTTAGACGCCTTGTTCACGAGCAACACCCCATCCGTCTTGGCGTTAAAACAATACGAGCTCGCTCGCCAAGCACTCGAGGCGAACCCATCGAGCGAGCAATGGCTCGAACGTTTCATGAAAGCACAGCAAGCGGTCGATGCCGCTGACGCTTGGGAAACGGAAGCGAAGCTGAAGTCGATCTTGAATCGGCTCGGGTTACCCGACGTGTCGGCCGAGATCAGTTCCCTCTCCGGGGGCCAACAAAAACGGGTCGCGCTCGCTGCGGCCTTGCTCGACGAAGCCGACTTGCTCTTACTTGACGAGCCGACGAACGAACTTGACGCCGATACGATCGCTTGGCTCGAGACGGTTCTCGCGGACTACCGAGGCGCGATCTTGCTCATCACCCACGACCGTTATTTCTTGAACCGTGTGACGAACCATATTCTCGAGATTGCCGACGGCACGTCTTACTTTTATGACGGGAACTATGAACTGTTTCTCGAGAAACGGGCCGAACGCAAAGCCCGCTCCCAGTCGATGGAACAAAAGCGGCAAAACATCTTGCGACGCGAGCTCGCTTGGCTACGCCGCGGTGCCAAAGCTCGGACGACGAAACAGAAAGCCCGGATTCAACGTGTCGAGGGCTTAAAGCAGCAAGAGGCACTCGCCGAAGACGATGCGCTCGACGTATCGGTCGGTTCACGCCGGCTCGGTAAAAAAGTCATCGAAGTCGAACAGTTGTCGTTCCAGTATGCGGACACGCCGCTCATTCACGATTTCAGTTGGCTGTTCGGACGCCGGGAACGGTACGGCATCGTTGGACCGAACGGGAGCGGCAAGACGACGCTCATGAACTTACTCGCCGGTCGCATCGAACCGACGTCAGGCACGGTCGTCCACGGTGAGACGGTTCACATCGGTTACTACGGTCAACAAGTCGAATTTGACGATACGACGCGACGGGTCATCGACGAGATCGAACGGATCGCCCAAGTCATCTACACACCGGACGGCGAGACGATCACCGCCGGTCAAATGCTCGAGCGTTTCTTGTTCACACCGGACGCCCAATATAAACCGATCAGTAAACTGTCCGGTGGCGAGAAGCGGCGCCTTGTGTTGCTGCGGATTTTGATGGATGAGCCGAACGTCTTGTTCTTAGATGAGCCGACGAACGATCTCGATACGGAAACGTTGTCGGTTTTAGAGGACTACTTAGAGTCGTTCCCAGGAACCGTCATCGCCGTCAGTCACGACCGTTACTTCCTTGACCGTATCGCCGAGCAACTCATCGCCTTCGAAGAGGGGACAATCAACGTCTACCACGCCGAATATAGCGATTATCTGGCCGAGCTTCAAGACGAGGCACGTCAACTTAAAAAAGAACCGAAAGACAAGAAAGAGCGCGCCAAAGTCGACGTCGTCAAATTCACTTTTAAAGAACAAAAAGAGTGGGAGACGATCGAGGAAGAGATCGCTCTAACCGAACAGAAAATCGAAGCTGCAGAAGCGCGACTCGCCGATGCCGGTAGCGATCTCGGAAAAGTGAACGATCTTTACGCTGAAATCAGTACCCTCAAGCAAACACTCGAAGAAAAAATGGAGCGCTGGGAGTACTTGTCTGAAATCGATGAACAAATTCAAGCTCAGAAAAAATAAAAAAAGACGGATCACAATTTAACATTGTGGTCCGTCTTTTTTCGCTATGTAGCCGTATACGTACACGTCGTATGTTTGATTACCTTGGCGCATATAGTGGCGCAGTGTTCCTTCACGAATAAAACCATTGCGTTCTAACAGTTGCTGCGAAGGGATATTTTCAGGATAGACGATAGCCCCGACTCGCTCGATATCTGCGGAACACGCAGCAAACGTCAATACCGCCTGCAACGCCTCTGTCGCGTAGCCGTTCCGCCAATAATGCGGATGGATCTCATAACCGATCTCGGCACGTCGATGGCGCGGGGCGCGATTGTGGAAGCCGATCGTCCCCATCAACTCGGGATTACCTTTCCTCATAATGCCCCAACGCATGATCGACCCGTCGGCAATCCCTTCTAGCATCCCGAATAGCATTTGTTCCGTCTGTCCAAGCGATTGATGCGGCTCCATCCCATAATGGCGCAACACGTCGACGTTTGAAAAAATCGTGAATAGACGCTCCGCATCGGTCGGTTGTAACTGCCGTAACTGCAGTCGTTCCGTTTCAATCGTTGGAATCATCCCGTTTCCCCCGTCCGAGTGATTATTTGTCCACTAAATTATGTTGAAACGCATAGACGACCGCTTGCGTCCGGTCATAGACGTCAAGCTTCGTCAAAATATTCGAGACGTGCGTCTTCACCGTCTTCAACGAAATGTATAATTCATCGGCGATGACTTGGTTCGCCTTGCCTTCGGCCATCAGTTGCAAAATCTCGCGTTCCCGCGCCGTCAAACTTTCATGAAGGGTCGTCTCCGGATGCCGCAGACGTTCGAGCATCTTGCCGGTCACTTGTGCGGCCATGACCGGATTACCGGCTGCCGTCTGACGGATCGCGTTGGCGATTTCATTCGCGTTCGCCGTCTTCAAGACATAACTCATCGCACCGGCCTCGATGACCGGATACACTTTTTCATCGTCCAAAAAACTCGTCACGACTAAAATTTTCGCATCTTTCCAGCTCGCTTTGATACGCTTCGTCGACTCGACTCCGTCCACAGGCTCCATCACGAGGTCCATCAAGACGACGTCCGGTTTTTCAGCGATGGCGAGTTCCGCTCCGGTCGCCCCGTCCGACGCTTCCCCGACTACTTCAATGTCCGGCTGTGTCGACAGAAATGCCGAGACACCAGCCCGGACCATCTCATGATCATCAATCAATACGACTCGAATCATTCTAACCCCTCCACTTGTTGTTTCACACGCACTTCGATTTGTGTACCGACTCCAGGCACGCTGACGAGACGTAACGTCCCGCCGACTTCGGCCGTTCTCTCTCTTATCGATTGTAAGCCATATGAGGCGACTTGTGTATCCTCGACATTAAAACCGATCCCGTCGTCATTTATTTTCAAGATGACCGTCTGTTGGACGGTCCGCATTTCAATTTCGAGCCGCTTCGCCTTGGCATGCCTGAGCGTATTGCTGATCGCTTCTTGAACGATGCGGAACAACTCATTTTCCGCATGGCGTGACAATTTCACTTCCTCGAGACGCCAGATGAGCTCGGTCGATTGTTTGCGGGACAGTTCTTCTAACAGACGTTCAATCCCCGTCTTCAAGGTCATCCCTTCTAACTCGACGGGACGAAGCTGCAACAAGAGCGAACGCATCTCGGCCTGAGCGGTCTGTGCCATGACTTCGACTTGACCGATCTGTTTAGCGGCGAGTTCCGGTTTCGATTCGATCGTCTGCTTGACCGCTGTCGTCATCATCGAGATCGCGTAGAGTTGTTGGCTGACCGAGTCGTGCAGCTCACGGGCGACGCGACGACGTTCTTCGACGACCGCCTCGCTACGTGCCTCTTCGACACTGACCGGCCGATCGCCGACCCGTTTGGCGACTTCGATCATCTCCGTACGTTGTTTGCTGATACGGACAATCCGTTCAAGCGTGTCGCGGTACGGCGATAACGGCCGGAACACGATCTCTTTTTGATTCTCGAGCTTCCATAGGGCAATCGCCACTTCACGGAAATCCCGGCGTAAATAAAAATAAGAGCCAACTCCAAATATGCTGCCGATCAAGACGGCGATGACAATGATAGACACACCGAAAGGCAACCCTTCTTCACGTGTAAATAAATCTCGGAGTGAAGTCGAGTCACCTATTAGAAATGCAATCGTCACGAATAGCGCCGTCAGTAGACTACTGAATAATTGGTGCCAGACGACCGTCCTTGGGTAAGAATCCTTCTTCATACGGTCATCACCTCGACGCTTCCGCTCATGAGCACGATATGAATCCGGACTTTCCGGTTCGCTGCTTGATACTCATCGGACGCCGTATAAAAACGGCGGTTAAACACCGGTGAATAGTTCGATTCATCGACTTGGATCTTGCCAAAACCGATCGAGGCGTCGATCGAATAATCGTAACCGGCCGGGATGAGGATGCGGATATCCCCAGCGAGTCCGTTCAAGAGCAAGAACGTCTCCCCTTCCGGAATGATGGCGCGCGATAAATCCATCTCGACGTCGCGCAGCAAAAAGAATTCATTCGTGTCTTGCAAGACGTAATGGCCCGACTCTTTCGTCCCGAACGAAAACGCCTGTTCTTGACGAATATGCGACCGGAACCGACTCGACTCAAGCGGTCGATTTTTATACAAACGGTACCCGAACATGAGCAATAATCCTGATAAGACGAACCCGAACGCGGCCGAAGAAAAGATGAGTCCGACGAGCATCACGCCGCCAATCCCATAAAAGATATAACTGACCGGCTGATTTCCTTTCCGGCTGAAGCGACGCCCGATATAAAGCAATAAGAGCGGCACAATCATGCTGAAGAGGACGCTGTTCCCACCCGTCAAGATGTCGATAAATAGTCCGATGGCAAATAAAATAATCATGAAGCCGATGATTTGGCGTGTGTTCCAACGTTCCACTCTGATCCCCCCTCCCTATCGATATGTACAATGAAGCAAAGAAGCGATGGCCCGAAAATATTCTGGACCATCGCTGAACCAGTACGTCAGTCTTGTTTAAAGCGACGCTCAAGTTCTTTTAATTTTGCTTCGAAATCATCTTCGTCCATCGCGTCGATTTTTTCGTCGACCTCAGGTTCTTCTTTCGTTGCGTCTTTCTTCTCTTCTTCTGTGAACGGATGCGACTTCGATGTGTCCGCTCCGAAGATTTGATCGAGCGCACCTTTCAACAAATCAAGGTTCTCACGCATCGCGAACTCGTAACGCTTGTTTTGCATCTCGTCGAGTTTGAGGCGCATCTCAAGGGCACGGCGCTCAAGGGCATCAAGTTCACGACCGCCTTCGTCTAACAAGCCTTCGAAGTAGCGATACTGTTCACCGTAATGTTTTGACTCGAGAGCAGCGCGTTCAGCCAGTTTCTCTTCGCCGGCTTGTTTCGCGAGCTCTGTCTGTTCGTAGCGCTTGTCAGCCATCAATTTGGCATCGTCACGCTTCGTCGCGAGTTCGCCGAGCAACGCCTTCTGACGCTCGACGAGACGTTCGACCGACAACGCCTCTTTTTCAGCGCCGCGGATGTGGCGGTTCAATTCGGCTTCCCCACTCGAGCGTGGCGCCTCTTTATCTTGATACTTTTTCATTTCTTTTGAAAATTCTTTCGTCAACTCGTTAGCTAAATCACGAAACTGATCAAATGGTGTCTTCATCATAAAATCCTCCTTCTAAAAACTTAGCGACGGTTTACAAACTTTTGCCAGACTTGATCGAACGATTGGAAGCTGCTACGACTAGCACGCGACCCGTCCGCATTTAAGATCTCAACGTCCCGCTTTTGGTTGGCATACATCATATACCCTTTAAACAACATCCATGCCACCACAATTCCGATTAACGCCCAAATATTCGACAAAATCGTGATGATCCCGATCACGGCGAGCAAGCCGTAACCGATTTTTGCGCCGACATGCGTCACGGCCATGAATCTGACTCCAGCCCAAAGTGCTAAGAGCGCCCCCAAACCAAACATGATCATATTTGGTAAAAAGCCGATTAGGACGAGAACTAGAGAGATTGCCGCCACGATGAACAACACTTGCTTCACTTGGCGATTCATCTGTCATCCCTCCTCATTAAGTACACTCTTATCATAATACGCCATTTAAAAGATGGCGACGAGCGGAAGGCTTGTTTTTCCTCGGTCTGTAGACTGAGATGATAGCGGTATCAGAAAATCTGGTACATCGAATGTATCGAACAATGAATTGTCAGGACCAATTCTACATATATGAACAATCGTTCAGAAATAATTGCGTCCATAGCAGGTAAAACGCTCGAAAGTAAGCGGTTTCTTCGATACAATGTAGTCGATTGTGACAGACAAAAAATCGTACGCACACAGGGAGAGAGTTATGAAAACATTGAACGAACGCGCACTCGAGATGCATGCTTTGCACCACGGTAAATTAGAAACGACGCCAAAAGTCGACGTCGACACGACAGAAGCGCTCAGCCTCGCCTACTCACCGGGCGTCGCCGAACCGTGCCGCCGCATCGCCGACAATAAAGAGCTGTCCTATGAATATACGTTGCGCGCCAACACGGTCGCCGTCGTCTCGGACGGAAGCGCCGTACTCGGGCTCGGCAACATCGGTCCGGAAGCGGCGTTGCCGGTCATGGAAGGCAAGGCCGTCCTGTTCAAAAGTTTCGCCGGGGTCGATGCGTTCCCGATTTGTTTAGACACACACAACGTCGATGAGATCGTGCGGACGGTCGAACTACTGGCCCCGACGTTCGGCGCCGTCAACTTAGAAGACATCAAGGCACCCGAATGTTTTGAGATCGAGGCCCGGTTGAAGCAGACGCTCCCAATCCCGGTCTTCCATGACGATCAACACGGGACGGCGATCGTCGTCTTGGCCGGCCTCGTCAATGCACTCCGTTTGGTCGACAAGACGATGCCTGAACTGCGTGTCGTCATGAATGGGGCCGGGGCCGCCGGAATCGCCATCGCCAAACTGCTCAAGCGCTTCGGCGTCGAGGACCTCGTCATCTGTGATACGAAAGGTGCGATTTATGAAGGACGCGCCGACGGCATGAACCCGTTCAAAGACCAAATCGCCAAGGCGACGAACCGGAAGCTCCACATCGGTACGCTCGCCGACGTGCTCGAGGGGGCCGACGTCTTCATCGGCGTCTCAGCCGCCGGCGCCGTCACCGAGGACATGGTCCGCACGATGGCCACGGATCCGATCATCTTCGCCCTCGCGAACCCAATTCCAGAGATTATGCCGGATCTCGCGACTTCCGCAGGGGCCCGCATCGTCGCGACCGGTCGCTCGGACTTCGCCAACCAAGTGAACAACGTCCTCGCTTTCCCCGGTATTTTCCGTGGGGCGCTCGACGTCCGGGCGTCAGAGATCAACGAAGAGATGAAAGAAGCGGCCGTCCATGCGATCGCTGACTTATTAACAGAGGACGACCTCGCGAACGGCATCGTCATCCCGAGCCCGTTCGACGAGCGGGTCGCACCGGCCGTCGCAATCGCCGTCGCGAAGACGGCTGTCGAGACCGGTGTCGCCAACCGTCCGCTCGATGAGGACGCTATTCGCCGCCACGTGCGTGATAAACGGCTATAACACGAAAAACTGCGCAGACCATAACGGTCTGCGCAGTTTTTTTAGACTGTACCTTGCAAGATCCCTTCCGCCCACTCGACTTCTTCCGTCGTCGGTGGTTTGATGCCTTTTAATGGATAGTCGAGGCCGAGCGCCTCCCATTTATAGACGCCCATCTCGTGATACGGCAAGATTTCAACTTTCTCGACGTGGTCGAGTTTTTGAATGAACGCCGCCGTGCGCCGGAGCGCCCCTTCATCAAGCGTCCATTCCGGGACAAGAACGTGGCGAATCCACATTTTCGTTCCGCGCTCGGATAAATGTTCAGCAAGCGCGAGCGTGTTGGCGTTGCTCCGTCCTGTCAGTTTCTTGCACATGTCGTCATCGATGTGTTTAATATCGAGTAAGACGAGGTCGGTGTGGTCTAAGATGGCGTCAAGGTTAGGAGGACGGAGTGCACCCGACGTATCGAGCGTCGTGTGGAGCCCGTGTTTTTTCGCTTCACGCAACAGCGCTTCTAAAAACTCTGGCTGCGCGAGCGGATCGCCCCCTGAAATTGTGATGCCGCCTTTTGATGCTTCCATGAACGGACGATAGTTGAGCGCTTCTTGAATGACGTCCTCGGCCGAACGATGGTTATTCTTTTTAAAATCCCACGTATCAGCGTTGTGGCAATACAAGCAGCGAAGCGCACAACCTTGCAAAAAGACGATAAAACGAATTCCCGGGCCGTCAACGGTTCCAAACGATTCGACCGAGTGTACATATCCCATTGTCATCGAGATGACCTCCTAACGAATGAGCGGCCTTCAAGCGAAGGCCGCCAAGCCTTTACTTATAATGAACCGTGGAACGTCCGGTTGATGACGTCGATCTGTTGCTCGCGTGTCAACTTGATGAAGTTGACGGCGTAACCTGATACGCGGATCGTGAGCTGCGGGTACTCTTCTGGATGTTCCATAGCGTCGAGCAGCGTCTCACGATTGAAGACGTTGACGTTCAAGTGGTGACCTTTGTGCTCGCCACCCATATAGCCGTCAAGAAGTGCCGCCAAGTTAAGTTCACGTGCGACGTCTTCTTTACCGAGTGCTTTCGGTACGATCGAGAACGTGTACGAAATGCCGTCTTGCGCGTGTTCGAACGGAAGTTTGGCGACTGACGAGAGCGACGCTGCCGCTCCTTTCGTATCGCGGCCGTGCATCGGGTTCGCACCTGGTGCGAACGGCTCACCAGAACGACGGCCGTCCGGCGTATTACCTGTTTTCTTGCCGTAGACGACGTTCGACGTGATCGTCAAGACCGACTGCGTATGAAGCGCGTCGCGGTACGTTTTATGTTTCCGGACTTTTTCCATGAACGATCCGACGAGTTCGACGGCGATCGCGTCGACACGGTCATCGTTGTTTCCGAATTTCGGGAAGTCGCCTTCTGTTTCAAAGTCGACAGCGATGCCGAATTCATTCCGGACCGGTTTGACCGTCGCATATTTGATTGCTGACAAGCTGTCCGCCGTCACCGAAAGGCCAGCGATACCACAAGCCATCGTCCGTAAGATTTCAGGATCGTGGAGCGCCATTTCGATCCGTTCGTACGCATATTTATCGTGCATGAAGTGAATGACGTTGAGTGTGTTGACGTAAAGCTCCGCGAGCCAGTCGAGCGTCCGGTCGAAATCAGCGTACACTTTGTCGTACGTGAGGACGTCTTCTGTGTTCATGTCCCAAGCCGGAGCGATTTGATCGCCGCTCTTCTCATCGCGTCCACCGTTCATGCTGTAGAGGAGTGCTTTCGCCATATTGGCACGGGCACCGAAGAACTGCATCTGTTTGCCGATTTTCATCGGTGACACACAGCAGGCGATGCCGTAATCGTCACCAAACTCTGGAAGCATGAGGTCGTCGTTTTCGTATTGGATCGCCGACGTCTCAATTGACATCTTCGCGCAATATTGTTTGAATCCTTCCGGTAATTTCGTCGACCAAAGCACCGTCAAGTTCGGTTCTGGTGCCGGGCCGAGGTTTGTGAGCGAGTGAAGGAAACGGAACGAACTCTTCGTGACGTTCGAACGGCCATCCTCACTCATCCCACCGATTGATTCCGTGACCCAAGTTGGATCTCCAGAGAACAATTCGTTATAGTCAGGCGTCCGCAAGAATTTGACGATGCGGAGTTTCATGATGAAGTGATCGACGATTTCTTGGACGTCTGACTCTGTCAAACGGCCCGCCGCCATGTCACGCTCAGCGTACACGTCAAGGAATGTCGATACGCGTCCGAGAGACATCGCCGCACCGTTTTGTTCTTTGACAGCTGCAAGGTAAGCGAGATATACCCATTGATAGGCTTCTTGCGTCGTTTCAGCCGGGCGACCGAGGTCGAATCCGTAAGCAGCGCCGAGTTGTTTCAATTCTTGAAGGGCACGAAGCTGTTCAGACATCTCTTCCCGCGTCCGAATGTCTGCTTCTGAGAGGAAACCGCCATTGTTCGCCAAATCTTTTTTACGCTCGGCAATCAAGAAATCTAAACCGTATAAGGCAACGCGACGGTAGTCACCGATGATCCGGCCACGTCCGTATGCGTCTGGGAGACCTGTGATGATCCCTGACTTCCGTGCCGCCCGCATCTCTGGTGTGTAGGCATCGAAAACACCTTGGTTGTGTGTTTTACGAATGTCTGAATAGATTTTTGTGATTTCAGGATTTGGTTCGAAGCCGTATGACTCGAGCGCGGCGTCGACCATGCGGATGCCGCCGTTCGGATGAATCGAGCGTTTGAACGGTTCGTCCGTTTGGACACCGACGACTTTTTCAAGGTCTTTATTTAAGTACCCAGGTCCGTGTGAGATAATTGTCGACGGCGTGTTTTGATCGACATCCCAAACGCCCCCGCGTTCCCGTTCTTCTTTCGTCAATTCCATCACTTGTCCCCAAAGACGATTCGTCGCCTCTGTCGGTCCGACTAAGAAACGGTCATCCCCTGTATACTCGTGGCGGTTCAAGCGGATAAATTCACCGACATTCACTTCGTTCGTCCACTGTCCAGGAACAAATCCTGACCAGGCTGATTTAATTTCAGTTGCCATTATGGTCACTCCTCATAGTTGAGATAACTGCCTGATTCCTTATAATATGAGTGTACGTGAAAACGCCAACAATATGTTTTACATTCTTGTGAAAGTTGTAACAATCTCATGAACATTGGTGTTATGCCGTTTTTGTAAGCGCTATTTTATCTGTTATAGTAGTTTTTCAACTTACATAGAAACAGACGAATCCCTGTCCGTTCACGTTCTTGTGAATCCTGTATTATCTTTAAGGAGTTGTGAAAAATCATACAGTTTTTGTAGTGACTTAACTCACAGGTTCGGGATAGAACTTGAATTTTTGCCTTATATCGAGCACAATGGAAGCAGAACATTGTAGAAGAGGAAGGGGTTCTTCCCATGACGTATGAACCATTAACAGCCGAGCATAACTTAAAAGCCGGTGACCGCATCTCCCTTAAAGTCGAAGAGGCTGGAGACAAGCGCGACGGATTTATCACAGAATTTGAAGAAAAAGGCTTTTGGATTCGCTTTGATGACGATATCGAGAATGAGGATTTCATCGATTTCCGTGACCATTTAATGGTCGCACTCGTGTCGCGCCCAATCGACGTCGCGACGACGTATCCAGAACTAAACGCCTATGCAAAATTGCTTAAGGAATTGGAATACCGCGTGTATCAAGGCTTCACGGTCGAAGGTGTCGAAGCCTCACCTGAGCACATCGACGTGCACATCAAACTCGTCGAGGACGGGCAAGTGTACACACAGACGCTCCGTTCATCGATTGACCAAGACACTGAACATGTTCGCTATATTTGAACCAGGGAGCGCTTATGCTTCCTTTGTTTTTGCCCAACGATAAGGAGAACTGATATGAACTTTACAAAACCATTCATTAACGAAGCCTGGGAACGCCTTGGCTTTAACGAACCGATGCCGGTCCAAGCGGAAGCGTTCCCGCCCCTTTTAGAAGGAAAAGACGTCACGATCGAAGCACCGACAGGGACAGGTAAGACACTCGCTTATCTTTTACCCGCTATTGAAAAAATCGATGCCTCGAACGACCGGATCCAAGTCGTCATCGTCGCACCGACGCGCGAACTCGTCATGCAGATCCAAACGGTGGCGCAACGTTTCACCGAAAAAGGTGACGTCCGGATTGCCTCGTTCATCGGCGGCGTCGAACTGAAGCGCCAAATCGATCGCTTGAAGAAAAAACCGCATTTAATCGTCGGGACACCAGGACGTCTCGTTGAATTGATCGAGAAGAAAAAACTTAAACTGCACGAAACGCATACGATCGTGCTCGATGAAGCCGATCAAATCATCGACAGCGGATTGACGGAAGCAGCCGAGCGCATCATCAACCATACGGCGCACGAGCATCAAATCTCACTCGTTTCGGCGACGTTGACGGACACGCTCCAAGCATGGGCTGCCCCATTCTTGAAAGAACCGGTTCACGTGAAGGTCGAACGGACTGTCAGTGCTCAAGTGACGTACGGCTATATGTTGACGACACGTCGCTATAAGCCAGAACTGCTTCGCCGCCTGTCACACGTCGACGGCGTCAAAGTGCTCGCGTTTATCAACAACCGCTCGTTCTTACCGCCGCTCAAAGGTGAGCTCGATAAGATGAAAGTGAACTACCGTATGCTCGATAGCTTGAAAGGGAAACGTGCCCGCGTCGAGACGCTCCGCGAATTCCGTAAAGGCGAATATCCGCTCCTCATCACGACGGGTCTCGCAGCGCGCGGACTCGACATCGATGAAGTGACGCACGTCGTCCATTTCGATTTACCTGAATCGACCGATGACTTCATCCACCGCTCAGGACGGACCGCTCGCGGTAGCGCGGCCGGGACGGTCCTCTCGATCGTGACGCCGGAAGATTTGACGCACTTGAAATCGTTCGCCCGCCAGCTCGGTGTCGAATTGAAAGAGCTTGAGATTTACCGTGGCGAAGTCATCGAGAAACGGATCGAAGACAAACCGCCGGTCGTCAAACGTCCTGCAGACAAGCGAGGACCACGGCGATGAAAAAAGACCGGAAAGTAATTCCCTTCCCTTTGCTCGTCGAAGAGTCCGAATTGCTGGCCGAACTGAAAAAGTTATACGAGCAAGCGGCACTCGCACGCAGCACGCAGTGGACGAACTATATCCAAGAGATCGCTTCGGAAGGCACGTGGCACTTGAAAGACGCCGAACTGTTCCGCGATTTGTTCATCGATTGGGCCGTCTTCTTTGAGACGGACGAGGACGGGATGACACCGCATGGCCGCTATTTGGCGGACCATAAAGCCGATATGTCACCCGCCCTCTATCACGCCTTGCGCGGTCTCGCCGTCCCCCGGTGCTCTGTCTTTGAAGTGACCGAGGACGGTCTCCGCGATTGGGAGACGAAAGAATCGTATAAAGTGACGTTGCCGGAGGTTCGTGAACCGGGCGACGTCATGCTCGGCAAACTGCTCGATATCCGTGGCAGCTGGCGCTTCGGGTCGGCCTTCCTCGCACTTCCAGCGAAGATGGCTGGCAACGTAGCAGATCTGTACATCGACTTCATGGATGAGGTCGGTCCAGGTGCGTTCCTCGACCAGTTCCCAGAATTCTGTGCAGAACTGATCGATATGTTGCTTGATTTAGAAGAAGGGGTCATCATCCCGAAACCAACGAAATAACCGAGAGGCAGCCGCCTCTCGGTTTTTCTATTAGTAAACATAGTAATGGACGGGTCGATTCGCCGTCTGTCCGCTGTCTCCTTCTGCTTTTATGGAAGCGCGCGAAACCATTTCCCCTTCATCATATACTTCTAACATGGCTCCTTCTTTTTTAGGAAGCACATGATAGACTAACTGATCGATATAAGTGATTGACCCGACTGCACCTTGAATGACTTGGCGAGTCGTCTGCTCTAACGAGTTTAAATCAATAATCAATTCTGTTCCGTCAGATCGAATCGCACGATATTCATCTCCCGTATCTTCTTTTAACGTCTCAAGTGTCATTGCTTGAATCGGAATATAGCGATTGCCCATTGATACTTGTTCTTGATGCATAGTCGAATACCATGACCACTCCGATCAATGTCTTTGAACGGTCGATTTTTTGAGTGACAAACGTCTTCGATGACTTGCTTGCTACGATAACGCTTCTTAACTTCGGATTCCCTTCCCCGTATTGCCGTTTGATTTTGCTGACGAGCTCGTCCATCGTGACGTCGAGCTCTCGCCGCGACGGCATCATTTCCCGAAACAATCCAAAACAAAAGACGCATCCTCATTGATTAGGATGCGTCAGTTTGATGAGCGGACGATATAGTCGGCTTGTATTAACGGATTGATCGTTTTGATGCCCCTAGCAAAGGGCTGACTTCAGTTTACCAGAGCACCCAACCTTTCGCTCCCGGAGGCGCGCTTTCAATCAAGTGCCAAATCGGAACCGTGTAGGCGAATGCGATCAAGACGAACGTGACCGTGATCCAGAGCTTCCAGTTCTCGAAGAACCGTGGCGTCTCCATTGCCGCCTCTTCCGTTTCCGCGAGTGGGAACTCTTCCTCACCTTTTGGTGCGAGGAATGACAAGTTGAACATCGAATAGACGAAGATGAGCACCGAGACGAGAAGGATCGTCCCGCCGATTGCCATCGCCATATGGTACGGGATCCATTCACGCGTCAACGCGTCTGAGAAATACGTCGCCGGACCGGTCCGACGCGGGTTACCTTGAAGGCCTGAGATGTGCATCGCATACGACATGATCGACATCCCGAACGCCCACGTCCCCGTCTGAATCAAACCGAGACGGTTCATCGATTTCGTGAGTGTCCGTCCGCGTAGTACCGGCACGAGCCAATAGGCGGTTCCAAAGAACGTCAAGGCGACGGCCGTCCCGACCGTGATATGGAAGTGACCGGTGACCCAAAGCGTGTTGTGGACCATCGCGTTCAATTGGTGCGACGCGTTGATGATACCACCGGCACCAGCCGGAATGAAGAACAACATTCCGACGAACGGGGCGAGGAAACGCACATCGCCATACGGCATCTTTTTGACCCAACCGAATAAGCCGCGTGCGCCGAGCGCGCGTCCCCGCAGCTCGAACGTCGCGAACAGCGAGAACGCCGTCATGAACGACGGGATGACGACGAGGAACGTCAAGATGACTTGGACGAACTTCCAAAACGGATCGATCCCCGGCTCTGTCAACTGGTGGTGGAAACCGACCGGGAACGAGAACAAGAGGAACAACAAGAACGCCATCCGCGCGAGCGCGTCCGAGAAGATCTTCCCACCGATGACTTTCGGCACGACCGTATACCAGACGATATAGGCCGGCATGAGCCAGAAGTAAACGAGCGGGTGACCGAAGTACCAGAACAACGTCCGACTCAGTTCAATCCCGACCGTGTCTTTCCATCCGAGCGAGAGCGGGAGCAGTTGGAACAAAATCGTCCCGGCAACACCGAGTGTCGCGATGACCCAGAGCAACATCGTCATGATACTCATGTACGCTGGGAGTGGCGGGTGAACGCCAGGGTGTTCCCGTTTATAGTCCGCATACATGCGGAACATCGCGAACGCCGAGAACCATGTACCGACGACGAACAGGACGAGACCGACATAGAAGATCGGGTCGGCCATGAGCGGAGCGTAGAACGTGTAAAGTACAGTCGCTTTATTGGCGAGCACCATGATCGTCACGAGTACCGCCCCGGCGATGATCATCCAAAAACCGAGCCAAGCGACACGTGTCGGGAACGATTCAAACCGTCCGAACGACTTGGCGAGCAGCGCGTAAAGTAAGCCGATGATAAACATCGTCGTAAAGACGAGACCAAGCATGATACCGTGAGCCGTCAACAGTTGATAGTAACCGAATACTTCCGGAATGATTCCTGTACGGATGAGCGTCTGCATGAGTCCCGCGATCGCTCCAATCAAGACGGCGAGTACCGAGACGACAACGTGGGCATAGGCGAGGCGCGCTTCTTTCACACCGATGCTCGGCACCGGCACACCGCGCTCCATTTCCCACTGTTTCAGTTTTGAGGCTACGTCGTTCATTTAGTCCACCACCTTAATTTTTGTCGCCATCATGTGATGGCCCGTCCCGCAATATTCGTTACAGAGAATTAAAAATTCGCCTGTTTCTTCAAACGTATACGTGAGCGAGTTGATATGTCCCGGCACGACCATCATGTTGACCGGTGTCCCCGTCAACTGGAAACCGTGGACGACGTCCGGTGACGTGACGAGAAACGTCACTTTCGCACCTTTCGGGATTTCAACGTTCCCCGGTGTGAACGTGAACGCCTGCGCGACCATGACGAGTTCATACTCGTTATCACCAATTTTATTAAGTCCAGGTTTATCGAACGGCGCCGTCTGATGCACTTTTGCCGGGTCGATCAAATCGGCGTCCGATGCGGGCTGGTTTCCGGCCGCAAACGCCGAAATGCCGAGCACTGCCAAAAACACGCCTAATAGAACGATGCCAAAGATCAGCCAATATTTTTCAAGCTTATGAATATGCATGTTTGTTCTCTCCTTTTGACGTTATCGTGTAACAAATAAATAAAAGACCGACGACCACATGGCGATGATGACACCCGCGACAATCATGACCGATGTGAACGTGCCTTTCAGATTCGGTTCTTGCCCACCGTTCTTATCCACGTGAAGGACCCCTTTCGCTATAATTTCCTCTTTCATTGTATGAAATTCACCCCGACTTAATATGTGACTTTTATCACTCCAAAAGTGACAATCACATCAAATTTGCGTAGTTTCCACACATAAAATTCACAATTAGCCAAATCAAGACGACAAAAAAACCGCCTCACTAAGAGACGGTTCCTCGTTATAATCGGCAAATCCCGACCGGACATCCTTCACAGTGGCACAGCTCTTTTAAGAAATCGATATCATGCAAGACGATTGAGTTTCCCGTCGTTGTCAGGACGCCTTCTTTTCGCCACTGGTTCATCATCCGGTTGACGGTCTCACGCGGTGCCCCGATCAGTTGACCGAGCTCCCCGTCGGAAGGATGTCGTGAGATGACGACCGCATCATCTTCTTCTACTCCGTGCATGGCCGCCATCCGAAGCAGCGTCGAAGCGAGCGCTCCCGGCTTTCCGTACAATAGCAAATCACGCAGTTTCATCTCTGAATGCTTACGCATCATCGACGTCCAGCGTAGCACGTCACCGGCAAATTTGGCGTCGTGCTGCATGATGGTCTCGATGTCTTTCTTTGAAATAATGCCAATGACACTTTCTTCCGTCGTCTCGATGCTGTAAGAACTCGGGAACGTGTCGACGATATCAAACTCACCAAAAAAATCGTCGGCGCCATATAAGAACATGACGATTGGATTACCTTTTTTCGTGATCTTTGTGAATTTGACAGATCCGCTCTTCAAATAAAAGAATTTATCACACTTCTCACCTTCCCAACAGACGATGCTGGCCTTCGGGTAGTCTTGAGGTGTCATCATTTCGAGCAATAACTGTTTCGTCTCCGCTGAAAAGATAAAGCTGTTCGGTTCGGTTGTCCCACATTTCGTAGACATGTTCGTCTGCTCCCTCCACAATTCATTCGTGCCTGGAATGTCTCGTACGTTTCATTTATGGCTTTATTATACAGTAGCGCGAGCACCCTAATCACAAAAGTATGTGACATTTCAAACAATCTTCTTTTTTAAGTGCTTCCATAAGAAAAGACTGTAGAAAGTCTACAGTCTCAGATCAGTCTCAGCGATAGACGAGACGAATCAGCTTCTCCGCACCTTTAAAGTTTGGATAACGGATCGGCACATCAAATTTTGTCGTGTTGCGTAAGATTGATTTGGCATGGCTGAACGCCTCAAAGCTATAGCGTCCGTGATAAGCTCCCATCCCACTCTCCCCGACACCGCCAAATGGCAAGTTCGGGTTCGTCAAATGCATGAGGACATCGTTGACACAACCGCCGCCGAATGTCAGATGTTTGAGCACCGTATGTTCGACAGCTTTCGTTTCCGTGAACAGATAGAGCGCGAGCGGATGCGGACGGTCGGACACGAACTCGATCGCCTCATCGAGTTGACGATACGTCAGCACCGGCAAAATCGGTCCGAAAATCTCGTCTTTCATGACAGCAGCCCCATCATGAATATCCGTCATGACGGTCGGGGCGATTTTCAAGCTTTCCCGCTCCGTCGCTCCCCCGAAGAAGACGTCCCCTTGACTCAAATAACTCGTCAACCGATCAAAATGAGACTCGCTGACGATCCGGGTGAAACGTTCTGTCCCGATTCCGTTCCCAAACATCAGGAACGCTTCCCGCTTGATTGCTTCAAGAAACGCATCACGTTTCGACTCGTGGACGAGCACGTAGTCCGGGGCGACACACGTCTGCCCGGCGTTCATCCATTTCCCCCACGCAATCCGTTTCGCCGCAATGTTAATATTGGCATCTTCATGGACGATGGCCGGTGACTTCCCACCTAGTTCGAGCGTGACCGGCGTCAATTGCTTGGCCGCAGCCTCCATGACGATTTTTCCGACTTGGGTCGAACCGGTAAAGAAGATATGATCCCATTTTTGCGCGAGCAAAGCTTGAGCGACGTCTTTATCCCCTTCGACGCTGACGACGTAGCGATCGGTGAACGCCCGTTCGAGCACTTTCGTCATTACTTGGGCCACGTTCGGCGTCAATTCGGACGGTTTCACGACAGCCGTGTTCCCGGCCGCGATTGCTCCGATGAGCGGTGCGATTGCCAATTGGAACGGATAATTCCAAGGCGCGATGATGAGAACGGTGCCGTACGGTTCATACATGACCTCACTTTTTGTCCCGAGGTGGATCGCCGCGCCGCGGACCCGTTTTGGTCGCATCCAACGCTTCAACTCTCGATTCGTCCGACTGATCTCGTCGTAAATAAAGCCGATCTCCGTCGTGAACGCATCGAGCTCTGATTTATTTAAATCTGTTTTTAACGCTTCAATAATTTCCGTTTCGTGATGTTTGATCGATTCTTTCAAAAACGTCAACATACTGAGACGGAATGCGAGCGATTTGGTCGCTTGCGTCTTAAAGAAACGACGTTGCTTACTGATGAGCTCTTCGATCGTCAACTGTTCGATTGGTGCGAGCATAAATCTGCCTCCCTTTGAGTGATAACGCTGTCTTCATCTTATCACTATCCAATCAGACCCGACCATTTTGAACGTTCAGCCGTTGCTGCTTGATACGTGCCCATCTCACCCGGTCTTGTTTGAAACGACACGTTTCCTTGTCTGCTCGATCACAATCAAAAGCAGACCCGCTAGCAGCAAAACAATCCCGGTCAGCGTGAATTTCTGCGTTAACGAGACGGACAGCCACCCTAAGAGAGCCGAACCTACGACCGTACCGAGCGAGAAGAACGCATAGAAGTAGCCATACGATTTGCCGCGATTGGCACTGTTCGTCGCTTTGATCAACATCGTGTTGATGGCCGGGAACAAAATTGCGAAGCCGACGCCATAACAGCCGAGCACGAGATAGAGCAGATTTGCGCTACCTGACAAACCGATCAGAATTTGACTAACCCCAAGGATGCCGATCCCGAGCGCAGCCAAGCGCGCCGGCTCGAACCGGTCGAAGATACGGTTCGTCGGCAAGACGAACACGAGGACGGCAGCAACGCCAAACGTGCTGAGCAACGTCCCGCTGAGCCGTGAGTCATAACCGAGCGCTTGTACGTAAAGCGGTAATAAATAAGCGAGCGCTCCTTGCGAGAACATCAATAAAAACGCCCCGATATATGCTTTGACGACGTCGCGTTCTAGCGTTTTCGAGCCAACCACTTCGCGCCGGTCCTCATGTTTAACAGCGAATCGCAACCGCTTTAACACGACGAGGGCAAGCAAAGCCACAAGCACGCCATACGCCGCCACGTACGTAAATACGACCGGGACCGATGTCCGACTGGCCATGATGCCGCTGAACGCTGGTCCTAGAATCGCCGCCAACCCGACGAAGCTCCCGGTGAGCGCCACTTTTTTCCCTTGTCGATTCGCCGCGGTCAAGTTCGCGGATAGCGTAAACGCAGCCGGTACAATCAAGCCGGCCACGAATCCGTGAACGACACGCACCACCAGTAACATCGAAGCATCATCGACAAGGCGATACATGAGCAGACTCGCACTTGATAACACTAGACCGACGAGTAAGATTCGGAACGGGCCGAACTTGTCCGTCCAAACGCCAGACAAAATGTTCCCGAACGTGTTCGACAGTGAGTAGATGGCAATGACGACACCGGCGATGAACGGCGTCGCACCGACCGAGGTCGCGAACGTGCTCATGACGGGAAGTTGGGCAAACAGATCGAAAAACGCAAAAAAGACGATACTATAAATCACAAAAGCGGATGGTTTATTCACGGAATTCTCTCCTTAGCTCAGCGCCTCCACGGACACTGAGTTTTCAGCTTCAGTCTAGCTTGCCGGTTCCGCTTTGTATAGATACGTTGGCACACTGACACAAAAAGTCCCTACAAACGTTGCGTCTGTAGGGACTTATGATTTAGTTCGTCACTTCGACTGCTGTGTCGAGGGCGACGCGAATCATCTCGTCGAACGTCGATTGACGTTCTTCTGATGTCGTCTCTTCACCCGTTAACAAGTGGTCAGAGATCGTGAGGATCGTCAAGGCGTTGACTTTATGTTTCGCCGCGAGCGTGTAAAGGCCGGCTGCTTCCATTTCGATTGCAAGGCAACCGAAGTCCGCCCACTTTTTGAAGTGGTGGAAGTCATCTTGGTAGAACTGGTCGGCCGTGAAGATTTGACCGACTTTGACCGGGATGCCCGCTTTCTCTGCGTTCATATACGCACGATGTAGGAGGTCGAACGTCGCTGTCGGTGCGTAGTCCATGCCGTCGAACCGGACACGGTTTTGTCCCATCTCACTCGATGCGCTCATCGCGATGACAACGTCACGCACTTTGACGTCTTCTTGAATCCCGCCGGCTGTACCGACACGAATCAAGTTTTTAGCACCGTACGACATGATCAATTCGTTGACGTAAATCGACATCGACGGCACACCCATACCTGTCCCTTGAACAGAGATGCGTTTGCCTTTATACGTACCTGTGAAACCGTACATGCCACGCACTTCGTTATACAGTTCGACATCCTCTAAGAACGTCTCGGCGATGTATTTCGCGCGCAACGGATCTCCTGGAAGTAATACCGTTTCTGCGATTTGTCCTTCTTTTGCCCCAATGTGTACACTCATGATAAAATTCCTCCTTTAAAGTTGTCGTTGGTAGTCTTCCCGATATTCGTTCGGGGTAACACCAACTTGTTTTTTAAAGACTTTTCGGAAGTATTTGTCGTCCGAAAAACCAACCGCTTGGGCGACTTCATAAATACGTTGTCTACTTGTTTCAAGGAGACGCTTGGCCTCGAGCATGCGGATCGACAGCAAGTACTCGGATAAGTTGACGCCATACTGCTGCTTAAAACGACGCGATATGTATTCGCGGCTCAAGTAAAAGCGCTCGCTCATCCCTTGCAAGCTGAGCTCTTCCGCATAATGACGCTCGATAAACGCACCAATTTGGAAGATTGGATCCTCCTCGGCTGGACAGACGTCCGCGAGGGCACGTTCGAGCGTATCGTTCAACACGTCCGGATCAATCGGTTTCAGCAAGTAATCGAAGCTGCCGAGCTGAATCGCGCGCCGCATATACGAATACTCATCGTACCCGGTCAACACGATCAGCTTTACCGACTCCACCTCTTGATGCACCCATTCCATCAACTCAATCCCGTTGCAGCGCGGCATTTGAATATCCGATAAAACCAAGGCTGGGCGCTCTTTCGTGATAATCCGTTTCGCTTCCTCGCCGTCGCTCGCTTCGAACACTTTCGTGACGCCGAGACGTTCCCACTCCCCAAGTAATTTGACCGCTTCCCGTACCGGCGACTCATCGTCGACGATCAATACTTTCGTCATGACGCACCCGCCTCCTTCACGGCCGGGAAACGCATGACGATGCGGAATCCGCCGGTCTCTGGTGTAGCCAACATAAACTCAGCCTCCCGATTATAGTTTAACATGAGTCGATCGCGAATGTTCTTTAAACCGGTGCCTTCCGCACCATGAATCGGTCCTATCGACCGTTCGATCCGTTGTTGCAGGGCGTTCAGCTCAAAGTCCGAGATCGCTCGCCCGCTGTTCTCACAACGGATGATGAGGTCGGCTCCCGTTTGACGGATGTTTAAGCAGAACCGATTGGCCGAAGTCGCCCCGTCCCGCTCAAACCCATGTTTGAAAAAGTTCTCAGCGAGCGGTTGGAGGATCATCTTCGGAACGATCAAGTCGAGCAACGCGTCCGGGACGTCGACCTCGACGTCGAACTGATCGGGGAAGCGGACCTGTTGGAGCCGAACGTACGAATTGAGATGCTCGACTTCGCGCTTGAGCGTCACCATCGACTCGTCCGGGTGCATCGTGTACCGCATCATCGAGGATAACTGTGTGATTAAGCGATAAACCGTTTTACCGTCCCCTTTTAGGGCGAGCGTCCCGATCGACTGCAGCGCATTGAATAAAAAGTGCGGGTTCGTTTGCGCCTGCAGGGCGCGCAGTTCGTTCGTCCGATTTTCGAGCGCCAACCGATATTCGCGCTGAATCAAGTCATCGATCCGTTCGATCATCCGTTTAAATTGGCGGCCGAGCACACCGAACTCGTCATTTCCCAGGGAATCGAACGAGACGGTCATGTCCCCTTGCTCGATTCTCCAAATGTTTGACGTGAGCGTTTTAATCGGCGTCGTCAAACGCATCGATGCGTACGTCGCCCCGATCAACGCTAGTACGAGCGAAACCATCCCGACGACGAAGATGATGAATGACGTCCGGGATGCCGGTTCAATCAACAACCGATCCGGAATCGATTTCCCGACATAAAACGTTTGATTCTCAAACTCGAACGATTTAATGATCCGATGATGTTTCCCGTCGACCGACATCGACTTCGCCGCCACCGTGTCCGGGATGTCCTCGTCCCCAAGCTTGGCAAACACTTGATTGTTCCCGCCAATAAACCAAAGGCTTTCCTCCGGATTGTTTTGCAGCGACGCGAGTTGTCCGACAAACACGTCTTCCGGTATATCGATCGAGAGGATCGCGAGCGGTTTATCCGTCTCGATCTTGTCGAGCCGGAAATGAAGCGTCACAACCTCTTCTGCCGAGATGATCGGTCCAAAGTCGTGGTACGGGACGAGCGGATGCGACGCCTCGAGCAAGACACGGCTCTCTTCATACTTCAGCAATTGTTGTTGAATCGCACTCGGTTGTTTTTTCGAACGTGGTGACACTTTCATTTTATAAGCGGCGAACGAGTCCATGTCTTCGAGCATGAGCAATTGAATCTGTGCGACATCCTCCCGTGATAAGTACATACCAAGGAGTGCCCGCCGAACTTCAAGCTCCGTCTGCTCGAGTGACAGCCCGGGACCGTATTCAAGAATGTCGAGGACGTCCCGATTGGCGTATAGGCTCGTCGGCAGGCGGCTCAAGTCAGAGATGTAGCGTTCGATCTGCAACGTCCCGCGCTCGAGCGACCAGTCCGTGAGCTCGAGACCGCGCTCTCGTTCCCGGTCTTTGACGTACCAAAATGATATGACGGTCGCTAAAATAACCGGAACGATGATCGTCAATGCGATCATCCCGGTCAATTTCGTACGGATGCTCCTCACCGACACCCCTCCTCTTGAAGATTATATCACGGGTCATGCAAGCGTTTGCAATACCATCGTTAAAAAACTCGTCCCTCAGTTTCCCGAGAGACGAGCCAGCTGTTCATTCATAAGAACGTAGCAGTTCTACAATCCCAAATTCGTGGCTCCAATCTTTCGCCACATCGATCGGTGTCATACCATCGTCATTTTCAATGGTGACATCTGCCCCGCTTTCGAGCAAGAGCACTAATGAATCGTAGTCCATTCCATCATTGTACAGCAAGTTATGGAGCGGCGTATCGCCATAACTGTCTTGCATGTTAACATCCGCCCCATTCGCCAGTTCCTCCCGAATCGCATCCGCACCTGCATTGTCGTACACCAATTCTTGAAGCGGTTCTTCCGTCATTTCACCGGCGAATCCGTAACACAACAAAAAAATAGAAACTGACGAGATGTCAGTTTCTAACGTAATTCCAACATGAACAGTTGATCGTCTTCCGCTCCCGGATTTCCCCGGCCGTCCGTATTGTTCGTGATGTAATACAGACGGTCGTCTTCTAACCAGACGTCCCGGATGCGCCCTTGATCCTCGATGAGCGGAACGACTTCGCGCGTCTCGCGGTCGATGGCGACCAAACGATTCCCACGCAACGTCGCCATATAGACGTACTGTTCGTCGGCAATGATGCCTGATGGCGCCCATGACGTTCCTCCGACCTCAAACCAAGGCGTCTCGAGACCGTCTTCCGTCTCATCGGCCTCGATGATCGGCCACCCGTAGTTGTTGCCTGGCTCGATGATGTTCACTTCGTCATGACCGGACGCCCCGTGTTCGCTCGCATAAAGCACGTCTTCGATGACGGTCAACCCTTGCGGATTCCGATGGCCGGACGAATAAATCCAATCGACCGGGTCCCCTTCGCCGGACAACGGCACGCGCAGGATTTTTCCGGCAATCGACGTCTCATCTTGAGCGAGGTCTGGGACGAGTGCGTCTCCGGTCGTGACCCAAATCACGTCACCGTCGAGTAATAAGCGTCCGCCGTTATGAAACTGCGCCCCGGGTATGTCTTCCAAGACGATGTCCGTCTCTTCAAATCGTTCTCCGTCCCACGTCAATTCGACGACCCGGTTCCGCACATCTCCAGGTGTCCCATACGTATGATAGGCGTACAGCTGTCGCGACGTCGCAAAGTCATCCGCGAGAGCAAGACCGAGTAGTCCGCCTTCCCCGATTTCAAGCACATCTTCAGTCAGTTCGACCGGTTGACGCGAGACGTTACCGTCAGCATCAATGACAGCAATCGTTCCCCCGCGCTCTGAAACGAGCCAACCGTCCTCGGTTCGTGCAATCGACCATGGGACGTCGAGCTGTCGCGCAATCGATTCGTTCGCCCCAACCGATAACGCGTCATCTTCGTTCGGCGCCCCTTCCGTCGATTCAGCCGGTTGTTCGATCGGGGTTTCCTCTTCTTGGACCGCATCGTCCGCCGGATCAGACGCACAACCGGCAACAAAGACGAGTGACAACATGAGTAACCATCGTTTCAACGTGACCGCCTCCTTTCCCCCATCATACCGCGCTTTCAGGCGTCGCGTGAAGGTTCGGGTGGGCGGGCCGGTAACCGAAGCGCGATGAGCAAAGCGATGAACGCCGCGAGCGCCGCTCCGACGAAGACACTGTTCAGTCCCGAGGCGATCAACTGCTCACCTTGCAGACGGACGCTCTCGTCAAGCGTGGCACTCGCCGCCCGGTTGAAGAACGATTCGAGCGAGGCACCGCTCAACGTTTCGTCGTTCCGGAATCCGCTCAAGACGATAAAGTTGAACATCGCCCCGAACACCGCGACGCCGAGCGTCTGTCCGACCGTACTTAAAAACGAGTTCGCCGCTGTCGCTGTACCACGCTCTCGGTACGACACGACCGTCTGCAACACGACGATGAACATCGGTTGTGACAAACCGAATCCGACGCCGATGATGGCGACGGCGAGGTACACCCAGACGTCCGAACTCGATGGAGTCATCAGCGTCAAGATGACCGTCCCGACCAAGAGCAGGCCCATCCCGAAAACAGCCCGTCGTCGCGGTGATGCCGCTCCGAGCGTCCGTCCGCCGATAATCGACGTGAACGTCCATGCGACCGAGAGCGGCATGAGCATGAAGCCCGCCTCCGTCGCCGATTTACCAAGTACAGCCTGTGCCCAAATTGGGATGTAGGCTGACATCGAGACGAGCACCCAAGCAGCAAAGAAGACGGCCCCGTTGATGGACGCGATAATCGGCTGCTTCAAAAGCTCGAGCGGTAGGAGTGGTGTCTTGGCCCGGCGCTCAGACATGAAGAAGCTGACGAGCAAGATAAGACTGAGCACAGCGCTGACGACGACCGGTAGCGTCAAGATGTTCGTTTCACTGAACGTGATCAAGGCGTACAAGAATGCGGTCGTCCCCCCAGCGAACAGGAGTGCCCCTTTTATATCGATCCGTTCGGTCGTCTCGGCGACCGTCTCTTTATAAAATGTGACGATCATGATGAACGATAAGAGCGCAAACGGAACGTTCAACAAGAACACGTAGCGCCAAGACAACGTCTCGACCAAAAATCCTCCGATGACCGGTCCGAGTACACCGGACACGCCCCACACCGCACTTAAAATCCCTTGAATCTTACCACGCTCTTCGTACTTATACATGTCCCCGATAATCGTCATCGAGATCGGCAGGACCGCACCGGCGCCAAGACCTTGTAGCGCCCGAAACACGATCAACTGCTCCATCGATGTCGCTAAACCGCATAAGAGCGAGGCGAGTGTGAACAGCCCGATCCCAAACAAGAGGACACGCTTTCGCCCGAACAAGTCGGCGACTTTCCCGTAAATCGGTGTCGACACCGCCGTGAATAGTAAGAAGGCGGCAAATACCCAACTGACGAGCGCCGCGCCGTTCAACTCGCTCGCAATGACCGGCGTCGCGACCGAGACGACCGTCCCTTCGATCGCCGCCAAAAAAGTCGCAAGCAGTAGTGCGACCGTAACATTCTTTCTCATCTGTTCCATCTCCCCACAAAAATAGTGGCGCCGGAAGGCTCCGACCACCACTTCAACTGTCTATTATTTTGTGCGAGCGGCGTCTGTTTGACAAGCCTCAACTTCCGGTTCGAAAAAGAAGTTTTTAATTTCGGCGTAAGCGGCCTGTTCATCTTGAACGAGGACACGTCCGGCCAGCCGGCCGGCATCAAGCATCCAGACTTCGTCAGCAAGCCTCGCCGCCACATCGAGCTGGTGTGTCGAGAACACGATCGTCGTCCCGCGGTCGGCCTCTTCCCGCAACAGTCGGCCCAATACATGCATCCACGTCGGGTCGAGACCGTTCGTCGGCTCGTCTAGCAGTAAAATGTCAGGTTTCGTGACCAACGCTTGAGCGAGCAGGAGGCGTTGCCGCATCCCTTTCGACAACATCCCGACCTGTTGCCGGGTCTTGGCGTCAAGCCCGACACGGTTCAATAGAGACGCATCCGGTTTGACCCCTTGAAGCAACGCGTAATACGCAAACGTCTCACCGACGGTCCACGACGGATCGAATGCGAAATCATCAGGCATATAACCAAACGATTGATTATACGATTTTCGACGGTCACGCGTCTCCCCGTTCAACGAGATATGACCGACACTCGGTGCGAGCGTACCGTTCATCATGTTCAGTAGCGTCGATTTCCCAGCCCCGTTGCTTCCGCATAAGGCGACGACCCGACCGTCGGCAATCGCTCCGTCAAGCGGATGGAGCGACCATACATCGCCATAGCGTTTACCGACCTGTTCAAGCTGAATCATGTCGTCCCTCCTGTCGAAGTAACCAAGCTGTCCCAAACCACAACACAAACACGACACTTAAGATCGCGATGCTGACGGTCAAACTACCGAGTGGGTCGCCGAGCCAGCCGATAAACGTTTCATAGACGGCCCCGAACAGGTCAGGTGCCGACAAGACCGAGCTCACCCAGACGCGCAGCAGCTCAAACCCGTTCAAAAACAGAAGCCCGACCATCGCACTCGCTTGCGACCCGTAAGGTAGCCAAGCAATCGTTGCCACGAGTAGCGTCGGCCAAAGTAAAACGAGGACGACCCAGACGATGAACGAGAGGAGCACGGCTCGAAGCCTCGTCCGTCCGACGACGCCGATGAACGTGCCGATCGCGGCCCCGTACGCGGTGAGGCCGAACGCATACACCCATAGGACGAACCACGTCTCGAGCGGCATCGAAACAAGGAACGAGGCGAGCGCGAACGCAAGCGTGATGACGAGTCCTTGCGTCGCCAGGAATGCGCTGTAACGCATCCAGACCACGCGGCGCATCGACACCGTGAACGTCGAGACGAGTCGCATCCGCTTGGATTCACGCTCATTGCCCCACTGCAGTGCCGTCGTCAACATGACGAGGAGCGGTAACACGAGCCCGATCACCGTGACGAGTGTCGCGCTGACGTTCGTATACGCCGTCGCCACCGGGATCGCTTGGCCGAGACCACCCAGCAAGACGAGTGTCAGTACCCAAGCAAGCAAGAAGACGTAACTTTCTTTCTGACGCAGCGTACGGGACCATTCGATCCGCCATAACATCGCTTACTGCCCGTGACCGTCAGATGACTCATCCGAATCGTGCGCGTCACTCATGTCGCTCGCTTCGCCATCGTCGTCCGAGTTCATTTTTTTATGGTGTTTCATCTCGCCGCGTTCCCACGTGTGTTCTTTCAAGTCGTCTAAATCCATCACCATGCCGCCATTCTCTTCGGCATACGTTTCCGCGTCCGCTGCTTTTGCGAACGAGACGATGTTATAAGCCATCGGCGTTTTCGCTTCTTTATTATAGACAAACGCACCTTCCTCTAAATCGACCCAGTCCATCGTGTTGTAGTCTTTCACATACATCGCCGCGATGTCCTCTTCCGTTTGCTCAGGGTACCAGTCACGCATCAAACAACCGATATCGTCGAACGCATAGCCTTTCCCGTTGTCCATGATCGCTTCGGCAGCGAATTGTTTATCCATCACTTTCATCTTGCACACTTCACACTCGGTCTCGCCCCATTCGATATCGAACGGTTCCGCCGCAGCGCTCGAACATGCCCCAAGTGCGAGCGTCAAACTTGATGCGGCGAATAGTCCTGCCATTTTCTTATACGTAGTCATATCGTTTCCTCCCAAATATCCATAGTAAAACCATCATTCCGGTTAAAGCGACCGCTCCGAACGACCCGTTCCACTCGATGCGAAACGCGGACACAATTGGTCCTGCGTCCGTGAGTGTGACCTCGTCCGGGCTACGGAGCACACGTTCAAGCACGGTTAGCCCCGGGGCACCGTACAGCAACTCGAACGCTTCATATGAATCGGCCAATAAAAACAAGTACGGGTCGGCCCGAAACGGGATCTCACTGAACCCGTCGCGTGTCAAATCGAGCGTCTGTCCGCCCCAATCGTTTCCTTGAATCACATTGTCTGCCGACTCAAACGAGACGACCGGATACCGATTGCCGGTCAAGTCATTCCCTGCCATCGTCATCCCGTTCGCTGACTTCAAGCGCAGTCCTACATCATTACCGTTCACACCGTTGTCATGAATCGTCGTCCACTCGGATTTTTCCGCATAAATCCCGATCCGATTGCCGAAGATCGCGTTGGCGCGCAACGTCGTCTCGACTGCTTCAAACAACATGATCCCGGTCGCCGTCGCGCCGACTTGGTCATGGATTTGTCCGTTCTCGATGACGACGCGCTCTGTCCCCATGATCATCGCACCTGCTCCGTTGCGCCGGAGGTTCGGCAAATTGATCGACACGTCTGTCGGAAACATGAGATGGACACCGTATCTAGCATCAGCAACGCTCGGGCGAATCAGCTGGTGACCCGACCCGTTCTCGATGTAGATCCCGTCACGGACTCGGTCGATGACCGCCCCTTTGATCAAAGCCGCTTCGCTGTTCAATAGCGAGATGCCCTCGTGTTGATTAGACCCCGAGATGACGGGACGGACGAGCCTTACCCCGTAGCTGTCTTCCACTACGATACCGGTCCCGGACGCTTCGACGGTCACATCGATCAACTGATGGCCAAGCCCTGAGACTTGTATGGCAGCCACGTCCGTCTGCCGGCACTGTTCGACCAAAACATTCTCGAGCACCGCCCCGGTCCCTTCTAACCGAAACGCCGGTTCATTGCAGCTGACGAAGCGTTTCCCAGCACCGTCAAACGTCTCATTCGAACGGACCACGATCGGTTCTTCAAGCGTCACTAAATCGGACTCCGCGTGGACAGACGGGGCTGCGAACAACAAGCCGATGAGCAATCCAAGTTTTAGTTGTCTCATAACCCCTCCTCTTGATCAATCGCTTACAAAACATATTGTACGAAAACCTAGGGGGGTATGTGTGTGCTTTTTATGGGATTCCTGTGACAGTTTCTTCATAAAAAAAACACAAGCGGCGAAGGGGTCAGTTCGCTGCTTGTGTTTTCTTTATTTAGCTTTATCCATCCATACTTTTGTGAAGTCTTGGAGCATCTCGTCACCGGTCTTCTGACCGCCGACGTACGCTTGCATCAAGGCACCATACTCGTTGACCGTGCCGTCCGGATACTTGAACCAGTTCCATGAGATCGTCTTGCCTTCGTTCGAATAGGCAAGGATATCGTCAGCGAGTGGTCCGAGGTCGTTCGCTTCGATCGATTTGAACGCCGGGATGAACTTGAACTTGTTGACCATGTAGTCTTTTCCTGTGTCTGACGTCGCCATCCACTCGAGGAAGTCTTTCGCTTCTTCTTTATATTGTGAGTTTTTGTTGACGACCCAGTTATTCGGGACGCCGACCGGCAAGCGGTCCATCTTCTCTTTATCATCATTGATCGGAATCGGTACGAAGCCCATCTCGATGTCCGGATTCACGTCGAGAATCATCTGTTGGGCCCAGTTTCCTTGCTGGAGCATCGCTGTCTCGCCTTGGGCGAACTGTGTGACTTGCGTGTTGTAGTCCGTCGTGAGCGGGTTCTTGTTGCCATATTTGATGGTCAGGTCGAATAGTTTCAAGAACTGTTGGAACTGCTCATTGTCTTCGAACTTCTCTTTGTTGTCGTTGAGCGCTTGGATGAACGCCTCGGGATTATCTTGTTGCGCCATCGGGATGTTGAGCAAGTGGATGCCGAGAATCCAAAACTCCGCGTAGCCGACCGAGAACGGCGTGATACCCGCCTTGTCCAACTTTTCAGCCGCTTCCGTCAATTCAGACAGCGTCTTCGGCAGTTCGCTGATGCCCGCTTTCTCAAACAGCTCCTTATTGTAGATGAAACCGTAGCCTTCAAGGTTCATCGGCATACCGTACAGTTTCCCGTCCATCGTCATCGGTTCTTTGGCCACTTCCGTCAAATCACCGACCCACTTTTCATCCGACAAATCTTCCAACTTATCTTTCCACGTCTGTGCTTCCGTGAAGCCACCGTTGTTAAAGATATCCGGTTCATTGCCAGATGCGAATTGCGATTTGAGCGCGGCACCGTAGTCGGCTCCGCCGCCGACCGTTTGAACGGTCACTTTGACGCCCGTCTCTTCTTCATATTCTTTCGCCATCGCCTCGAGGTCTTTAGCGATTTCAGCTTTGAATTGGAAGACGTTCAACGTCACGTCTTTTGAATCCCCGCTATCCGCGTTCCCGTCAGCCGACCCTTCCCCTTCTGTGAGCGATCCGCCCCCGCAGGCAGCGAGCGTCAATACCATGCCAGCCGTCATCACAGCTGTCGATAATCTCCATTTGCGTTTCATCTTACTTCCTCCCTCGGTGTGTAAGTCGACTAAAATAATCGATCCAATCAGTACACCCTTACTTTAAATGAAAACGCTTCCATTATGTAGGTGTCAAAATTGACGTGTAGGGTGGAAAATGTTGTACAGAAAACCAGGACTTTCTCGTAAGAAAGTCCTGGCTCATTTGCTTCTATATAATTACAACAGGCTAATTCCAGCTTCTTCGCACGCCGCGACCATCTCGCTCGGCCAGACCGACGATTGGACTTCACCGATATGACGGGCCCGGAGCAGATACATGGCGACACGTGACTGGCCGATTCCGCCTCCGACCGTAAGTGGGAGACGTCCTTCGAGCACGGCTTGATGGAACGGATACTTCCGCTTCTCTTCCGCGCCAGCTGTCACCAACTGTTCAGCGAGCGCTGTCTCATCGACACGGATCCCCATCGACGACAGTTCGAACGCCGTCTCGAGTTCTGGGTGCCAGACGAGAATATCGCCGTTGAGCGACCAGTCGTCATAGTCAGCCGCTCGGCCATCATGTTTCTCTCCTGAGGCGAGCGCGCCTCCGATTTGTGAGAGGAAGACCGCGCCATGCTCTTTACAAATCGCATGTTCCCGTTCTTTTGGCGTCAGCGTCGGATACAGGTCTTCTAGCTCTTGGCTAGTCAAGAAGTGAATCGACTCAGGGAGAATCGCTTCGATCGCGTATGCCGACTCGACCGACCGTTCCGTTTCAAGCAAGGCCGCATAAATCGATTCGACGGTCGCTTTCAAATAGTCGGTCGTCCGGTGTTCCCGGGCGATGACGCGTTCCCAGTCCCATTGATCGACATGAAGCGAGTGTGTCGCGTCGAGTTCTTCGTCGCGGCGGATCGCACGCATCTGTGTATACAACCCTTCGCCAACTTTGAACCCGTACCGGCCGAGCGCTTCGCGTTTCCATTTCGCAAGCGACTGGACGATTTCAAGCTCATGTCCCGGATATTGTGTGTCGAACTGAATGATACGCTCGACGCCGTTCAAGTGATCGTTGACTCCGCTCGCCGATGTGACGAACAACGGTGCCTGTACTTGCGTGAGACCTAGCGCCGTGCTGAATTTGTCCTCGAACATTGCCTTTACCGCCGTGATTGCCTGTTGTTTTTCCTTCATCATGCTTGTTGCTGTCGTTGTCATTTTGTCTTCCTCCAATTGTGGGATTTGGGACGGAGCAATAGAAAAAAGCCCTCCAATCCCATGGACTATGGGACGGAAGGCTTCAAGCTCCGCGGTGCCACCCAAATTAGTAGACGAATCTACTCACTTTTTCGAGACGAACATCTCGTAGTTCCGATAACGGGGAACGGTCCGGCTACGTCTACTTGCAAAGCGTTCGGGTAGCGACTCCAGGAGGTTCTTCGACAGAGATTTCAGTCCGGGCTCTCACCTTCCCCGGCTCGCTTTGCTTACGTCTTCTGTGTACTCGTCCTTTCAATGTCGTTCACAATTGAATTGAACTAATTATTATAAATATTCAGACGAATGTCAACAGCTTTTCTAAAAAAATTCTCCCCCGTGTAGCGGACGAGGGAGATCCCTTGGGAAGGGTTATTTGATCGAGCCGCTCGTAATCCCTTTGATGATATGCTGTTGCATACCGAAGAAGAAGATGAGAAGCGGAACGATCCCAAGAACTAAACCAGCGAGTGCCAAATCCCATTGTTTCGTATATTGTCCGAAGAAATAGAACGTCGCGAGCGGGATCGTCCGCAGTTCGATGTCTCGGAGGACAAGTGAAGGTAACAGAAAATCGTTCCAAATCCATAGGCTGTTCAAGATGACGATCGTCACCGTGATCGGTTTCAAGAGCGGGAACACGATCCGCCAGAACAGCCCCCATGTCGAGCAACCGTCGATGATGGCCGCCTCCTCGATCTCTTCCGGAATCGATTTCATGAAGCCATGATATAAGAACACCGAAATACCTGACCCGAACCCGAGATACATGACCATCAGTCCCCAATGACTGTTCAATAGACCGAGCACGCTCGATACTTTTACGAGCGGAATCATGATCGATTGGAACGGGATGACCATCGCCGCGACGAACAAGAAGAAGATGACGGTCGAGATCCAATGTTTCGTCCGGACGAGCTTCCATGCCGCCATCGACGTGAAGATGACGATGACGATGTTCGCGCCGGCCGTGATCAAAAGCGAGTTCAAAAAGACGCGGCCATAGTTCATCGCTGCCCACGCTTCCGTATAGTTCGATCCGAGCCAGACGCTCGGCAGTGCGGACGTGTTCGTATAAATCTCAGCGATCGACTTGAACGAGTTGACGATGACGTAATAAAACGGGACGAGATACAAAAGTCCTAGTAAAATAGCGACCAATTCGATGAGGCCAAGGCCGGTCGTATACCCGCTCGTCCGCAGCGGCTTCTGCGGCAACTGCCGTCTCGGCGTCTGATCGATTTTTGGTTCGAACTGTTCAATTTTTTCCGTCGTCATGCCTGCACCTCCCGTTTTTTCGTCAAATACACTTGGGTGACGGTGATCGCCGCGACGACGAGGAAGAAGACGACCGCTTTCGCCGAGCCGAGACCGTAATTGTTGTTCACGAACGACTCTGTATAAATGTTCAAGGCGAGCATCTCGGTCGATTTGAACGGTCCTCCGTTCGTGAGCGACAAGTTCGTATCGAATACTTTGAACGACCAGGAGATCGTCAAGAACAGACAGATCGTAATCGATGGCATGATCATCGGGAGCGTGATATGACGCAACATTTTCAACCGGTTCGCCCCGTCGATCCGGGCCGCTTCGAGCAAATCCGTCGGTACGTTTTGCAGCGCCGCGATATAGATGACCATCACGTAGCCCCCGCCTTGCCAGATCGCGACGATGACGATTCCCCAAAACGCTGTCTGGGCGTCGCCGAGCCACGGCAGCTCGAACAGGCTCCAACCGGTCAATGATCCGATTGACTCGAATCCTTTCACGTAAATGAATTGCCAGATGAAACCAAGGATGAGTCCGCCGATCAAGTTCGGCATAAAGAAGACCGTTCGCAATATATTTCGCGTCTTAATATTCATCGTCAACAACAGCGCCAATGAAAAGCCGACGATGTTCGTCATGATGACGGCCACGATCGTGTATTTCGTCGTGATCCAAAACGACGAACGGAACTGGGCGTCCTCGAACAAGAGTCGATGATAGTTATCCCATCCGACAAAGTTCAACTGGCCGGTCACCCCGTTCCAGTCCGTGAAACTGTAATAGATCCCGTTAAAGAACGGGATGAGTACAATGGCCACGAACGCCAAAAAGGCCGGACCGACAAATGCGATAAAGCTTGCCGGCTTCTTCCAATTCCGTCTCTGTTTGCTTCGCTTCGGTGTTTCAATCATCTTCATCGCCTCCACTATCAATTTACCTGCAATGAAATGAAATGAAAACGGATACATTTGACGGAATGGGTGGAATATATTGAACTCAATTAGTGAATTTGCAGAACTGATGCGTTATGATAAAGTCAATGACAATACGAACGAGCCAGTTTATATTAGAGAAACGATCCGAATTATGGCTCGAATCACGAATGAATCAAACATAATACTAGTAAAACGTTCGAAAGTGGAGGGAATTTATACATGACGACAATCAAACCGTTATCTGACTTAGCAATCGCCCAACAAGCGGACATGCTCCCAATCAAGCAAATTGCTGAAAAGCTCGGCCTACAAGAAGATGATCTCGACCTATACGGGAAATACAAAGCAAAACTGTCGTTCGATTTGCTCGAACAAGTGAAGACCCGAGCAGACGGCAAGCTCGTCCTCGTCACAGCCATCAATCCGACGCCCGCCGGAGAAGGAAAATCGACGGTCACCGTCGGACTCGGTCAAGCGTTGAACCGACTCGATAAACAAGCGATCGTCTGTCTCCGCGAGCCGTCACTCGGCCCGACGATGGGGCTAAAAGGCGGAGCGGCCGGCGGCGGATTCAGCCAAGTCTTGCCGATGGAAGACATCAACCTCCACTTCACGGGTGACATGCACGCTATCACGTCAGCCCACAACACGATCAGCGCCATGCTCGACAACCATCTTCATCAAGGCAACGATCTAAAAATCGACGTTCGGAAAATTGTCTGGAAGCGCGTCCTTGACTTGAACGACCGCGCCCTTCGCCACGTGACGGTCGGACTTGGCGGAGCCGCACACGGTGTCCCGCGCGAAGACGGTTTTGACATCACCGTCGCCTCAGAAATTATGGCGATCCTTTGCCTCGCCGATTCGCTCGCTGATCTAGAGGCTCGTATCAAGCGGATCGTCGTCGCCTACGACTTCGATAATGAACCCGTCACGGCTGAACAGATTGGTGCGGCCGGTGCGGCCACACTCTTACTGAAAGAGGCGTTCAAGCCAAACTTGGTCCAAACACTTGAACAGACCCCGGCTCTCGTCCATGGCGGCCCGTTCGCGAACATCGCTCACGGCTGTAACTCGCTCATCGCGACAAAGACTGCCTTGAAGCTCGGCGAATACGTCGTCACCGAGGCCGGCTTCGGAGCTGATCTTGGCGCCGAGAAGTTCTGTCATATTAAATCGCGTATCGGCAACTTAAGTCCTGATGCGGTCGTCCTCGTGGCGACAGTCCGCGCGTTGAAGATGCATGGTGGTGTCGCCAAAGACCAACTCCACATCGAAAACGTCGAGGCCGTCACAAAAGGCATGGAGTTGCTCGCCAAACATGTCGACACGATGACAAAGCTCGGTTTACCAACCATCGTTGCCTTGAACCGCTTTAATTCAGATTCGATCGCAGAGCTCGACACTGTGCTCGACTGGTGCGAAACGCATCAAATCCGCGTCGCCCTCAGCGAAGTTTGGGCGAGCGGCGGACAAGGCGGACAAGCACTTGCCGAGGCCGTCATCGAGACAGTCGAGTCGAACGAAGCCATGCTCACACCACTTTACGAGCTGACTGATTCGATCGAACAGAAGATTACGACGATTGCCCGAGAAGTTTACGGAGCGGCCGGCGTCACGTTCACCGCTACGGCGAAAAAGCAAATGGCTCAAATTAAAGCGAACGGATGGGACGATTTGCCGATCTGTATGGCCAAAACACCGTTCTCACTATCCGACGATCCGACAAAACTCGGATACGTTCAAGGATTCACGGTAACCGTACGAGAGTTGAAACCGTCGGTCGGTGCCGGCTTCCTCGTCGCTTTGACGGGTAACGTCTTGACGATGCCAGGACTGCCAAAACATCCAGCCGCTCTCAACATGGGCATCGACGAGACAGGTAAGGCCATCGGATTGTTTTAATCCACACGACAACGGAGGGATGACTTTGGACGTCATTGAGCACACGTACGCAGACGGGTACCGCACGCACGTATTGCATGTCCCGGCAACGAACCCGATTGGAAATTGTTTCTTGTTTCACGGCATGCTTGAACATCACGGCAGGTATGTCGAATTCGCCGACTTTATGGCAACAACTGGATTTAACGTTTTTGTTTGCGATCTTCGCGGAGCTGGAAAATCGGCGCGTGCTCAATCCACATACGCTCACTTACTTCCAAAAGAAGGATTTGACCAAATGGTCGAAGACGCTACCGCATTGATCGGTCACTACCAAAATGATTTGCCAACGTTTGTAATCGGGCATAGTTTCGGTTCTTTGCTCGTCCGTCGTCTCGGTCAGATCATGGGTCATAACCTAGCCGGCATCGTCGCCATTTCACCGCCTCCCGGCTCTGGTTTCGTCGGCCAGATCGGGCTTTACGCCATCGGGTCGGCAATTCGTATGAAAGGGAGTGATTACCACTCTCGCTTGTTCGAACGCCTCTTGTTCGGGCGCTACAATTTAAAATTCTTCCCCGCCAAGACGGAGAACGATTGGATTTCTAGCGTCCCGGAAGAAGTGGCCTCTTACCGCAGCGACTCGGACTGCGGCGGTATCCCGACACTCGGTTACTTATATGAAGTAGCTAGCGCTTCGCTAGAGGTCACATCCCTCGCCCGTATCCATGAACATCCGAAGACGCTCCCGATCCTCTTCGTCGCCGGAACCGACGACCCGGTCGTACACGACGGGGAAGGGTTGAAAGGGATTGTTCGAAACTATCAGGCAGCGGAAGTCGAACTGACGGTGTTGTCTTACGACAACGCGCGTCACGAAGTGCTCCGCGAACGGCAACGCGACGAAGTGTGGACCGATATAAGCGGTTGGCTCTTGCGCAACCTTTAAGCTAAGACATGGAAAAACTTCCTATTAAATGGAGGTTTTTTTATTTTTACATTTTAAACCAACGACTTTCTAATTCATTTACCTTTTTTGAAATTTTTCATCTTCTTTCCATTTTTTAAGTGCGCTATACTTAGACCGCGCACTACGAAGAACACTTATAGATTGAAGTATATGGAATGAAAGGGGTAACACATTGAAACCAACTATTACACGACTGAGCGCGGCCGTCCTCATCTCTAGCACAGTATTGAGCATGATTGGACCGACCGAGTCATATGCAGCAACATACGAAGGCACGGTGAATACCTCTATTTTGAACGTCCGGTCGTCTACATCAACTTCGTCAGCGATCGTCGGCAAGTTGACAAAAGGAACTGCTGTACAAGTTTATTCGACAAGCAACAACTGGGCCCAAATCGAGTTTCAAGGTCAAAAGCGCTACGTTTCTTCCTCGTACTTAACGTTGAAGTCTACCGTCACGAAAGCGGCAACAGCTAAAACGTATACAGCTAATGCGACCGTCAATATGCGTTCGGCGATGACAACGAGCGCTTCAATCGTTACAACGATTCCAAAAGGTGCGACCGTGACATACATGTCGACGCACGGGGCGACCGGATCATGGTTCAAAGTCACATACGGCGGGAAAACTGGCTATGTGGCTCAACGCTACTTCTCTCAAGTAGAAGGCGGAACCGTGGCACCCCAAGCGAACCCGACCTATAGTACGACAACAAACACGACGATGCATAGTTCGATGATTTCAACGTCCCCGACCCTGATTGCGATCCCGAAAGGTGCGACCGTTACATATATATCGACGCACGGCGCGACTGGATCATGGTTCAAAGTCACATACGGCGGGAAAACTGGCTATGTGGCTCAACGCTACTTCTCTCAAGTAGGAGGCGGAACCGTGGCACCCCAAGCGAACCCGACCCATAGTACGACAACAAACACGACGATGCATAGTTCGATGATTTCAACGTCCCCGACCCTGATTGCGATCCCGAAAGGTGCGAAAGTAACGTTCCTCTCGGAGCACGGCGCGACCGGGTCATGGGCCAAAGTGACATACAGCGGGAAGACCGGATATGTCGCGAAACGGAACTTGCAGCCGCTCGTGACAGTCGAACCGACAACGATGTACGTCAAATCGACATCAAGTATTTTCAATTCGATGTCGACTTCAAGAAAAGTAGTAGGCACACTTCAAATCGCGACAAGCGTTAAATTGATCTCGACACACGGTGCGACCGGGTCTTGGGCGAAAGTCGCAGCCGGCTCGTTGACAGGTTACGTACCGATGCGGAACTTATCTGAGTCACAAGTCGCGGAACAGGTCACACCTTACTACGCTAAACAGACGGCGACGATGTACGCTTCAACTTCGACGCGCGGAAGCGTCCTTCAAACGATCCCGGTCGGTGCAAAAGTCGATCAGCTGTCGGCTCACGGTGCAACGGGCTCATGGTTTAAAGTTCGTTACGCGAACACGACTGGGTATGTCGCAGCACGTGATTTTTCATTGACTGCTCCCAAGCCACAAGTAGCAACACCATACTACGCCCAGCGAACGGTGCCAATGTTTTCATCGATGACTGCGTCCCGTACGACGCTTCAAGATATTCCAGTCGGTACAAAAGTCGATCAACTGGCGGCTCATGGTGCAACTGGCTCTTGGTTTGAAATCCGTTATAACAACAAAATCGGATATGTAGCAGCACGAGACTTCGCATTGACGGCACCTTCGACATCAACTGAGCAATATGGTCCTGAGCGCGAAGTACAGGTTGTGACAGATGGTAGCCCACTTAACATTCGTAGTAGACCTGAAACAGGAGCTATTATCGGCACACTCTCAAATCAATCAATTGTTAACGTAAAACCGATTGTCGGTAGCAACTGGGGACTTGTTTCATTCTCGTTGAATGGAAAAGTTACGAACGGTTATATCTCGCTTACATTCACGAAGCCTTACACCCCACCAACACCGGGTACTAAAGAAACTGTGATCAACCATACAACTTACGCATATCCATTATCATCTATGGTCTCTAAACAAAGAAGTTTATCGGCACAATCAGACACTCACCGTACCGCACCAGCTTACGTACCTAAATCATTAATCACGCCTGGTAAAGCACATGAAATTATCACAATCAAACTACAATATTTAAAATCAAGTGCCTCGGCAACTGCTACAAACATCGCTAGTCTTCCGGCTCAAACACAAATCGAGTTATTAGAGACTCAAAAAATCGGGACAACTACGTGGCAAAAAGTGAAACACGGTTCGTTAATCGGATATGTGAACGCTACTGATACTGCTCCGACTGGAATTATTAACTCAACAGAGCTCATTACGGCACAGTTCCAGTATTTGAAATCATCAGCATCTGCATCTGCAGTTAATTTAAGTTCTCTCTCGGCCAACACTAAGCTCGAGTACCTTGAAACTCAAAAAGTAGGAGTGGCCACTTGGTATAAAGTGAAACACGGTACGATGACTGGATATGTGAACGCTACTTCCAATATCGGAAGCGTAAATGTATTCCAGACAACATCTATGACAGCTCATAAATTTGGTGCTATTAATCCGCGGGAAGTAGTAGCGATTTTAGGTGAAGCAAATCAATATTACTCGATTCGTTATAACCGTCCTGTCGGCTTTAATATCCGTGTATTCGATCAATCTTGGCGCCTTGCGACAGATGAGGAAATTATTCGTCAAGTTTCTCCTAATTCCTATGCTGCTGCATCACGAGAGTACCTACAGTTTCTTGATTTATCCCTAAGCGCCAATGTATCAAGTTCTACATTGAATAAGACCCTTGTCGGAAGAGGCATTCTTACAGGCCAAGGACAAGCATTTATTGATGCCTCACGGTTGTATAATGTAAACGAAATCTACCTAGTGGCTCATGCATTACTTGAAACCGCTCAAGGTAAGTCCCCCCTCGCTATTGGAACGCTTGTGTCAAGTGTAGATGGAAAAGCTGTAACACCTCGAACGGTATACAACATGTATGGAATCGGAGCTATTGATGGGAATGCTCATGTAAAAGGTGCAGAACGAGCCTACAAAGAAGGATGGTTCACACCCGAAGACGCCATTATTGGCGGCGCAAAATTTATTGGTCAATCCTATATCAATCATCCAACGAATAAACGTAATACATTGTATAAAATGCGTTTCGATCCAAATGTACAGAGTTTGGCAGAGACAAGACAATACGCTACAGACATTGGTTGGGCAACAAAGCAAACAGCAAGAATGTATGAAATTTATCAACAGCTTGATTCGTACAAAACTTTCTTCGACGTACCAAAGTTCCAATAACGAACAAGAGACACGAGCCAACTTGGCTTCGTGTCTCTTTTCATGTCCATTCGATCGAATCGACGATTGCTTCGATCTCTAACTTTTCATCCGTCTTCTTGTCGGCGACGTACGTCAAAAACAACAGCCGCTTCCCGTCCGTGAGCGACCAGACGTCCAAATACATGTCGTCTTCAATCCCGCTCGCGTAAGCCGTCGTCATGCCGCCCGATTGATCCGTCACGCTCGGTGCGACTTTAATGTCGATCGGGAACTCCCCTAAAAAGGTGTTCAGTTCCTGCAGCGCCGCATCTTCAGGGGCCTGGGCCTCCTCTGCTTCATAGATAGACATTTGAAGCGTGCCTTGCGCATCTTCCTCCACCGAATAGAAGCTGACGTGATCCTCTTCTTCATTGTATTCATAGTGCTCTGGGTAGGATAAACGAAGCCACCCGTCGATTTCGTATTCTTTCATGCTAATTGCTCCTTCGTTTTCTTGAATGTCAGGCCGGTGACCATTTTGGCTTGCAGCGCATATTTGAGCCGCTCCGTCACGTAAAGGCGTTGGCTGTTTCGATCTTGGGCGATCATATGTCCGCATAAATCCATCCGAACGGTTTGTCGGGACAGAAAGTAGAGACGATCCTCGCTTAACGGCCGATATTCACCGGAATCCTCGAGGTGCTCGATCTCAAATCGGCGTAAGACGTTGAGCGCGCAATAGTGGTCGGTCTTGCCGGTACTCGTATGCAGTTCAACCCGGACGAGCTGGATGTCGTACGGACATAGGTTCATAAAGATGGGTCCGATTCGTTCGTGGATAAGCAAGACGCCCATATCCGTTTCAATCAAATCGGGTAACGCCCCTGCGTCTTGGGAGATGCTCAAGACGACATAGGGTCGTTCAGTCGGTGCGAGCAGTTCCCCTTTAAAAAAGCGGAACCGTTGGATGCCGGTCAATACGCGGGCCCGCCAAGCGTTGCCACGGGCTTCGGCTTCAATCCGATACAGTCGTTCTCGACTCACGACTACTCCCCCTTCAATTGTTTGAGCGCTTCGACGAATCGTTCCCACTCTTGATCGTCGCAGACGACCTTACTTTCAATTCCCCATTCTTCCTCGATTTTCAAACGTACCTCGTTCGTTTCAACGTGGCGCGTGAGATGCAGCGCTCCGATTTGAACGAACATCGGCTCGATGACCAACGTCTCGGTCGGTGAACTGACCCATTTTAGGCGATCTGTCCGTAAAACCACATGCCACATCAACTCATGCCGCACCGAGAACGTCCATTGACGGAGCGTTACAGTTTGTTCGACTTGTTTCGCCTGGCTCATCATGCGAAACCCTTCACTCATCATCTTCAAATAAGATTTTCGTTCGCTCATGCCCGACCCACTCCCCTCTTCTATTATCTTAGCAAGACCACCTATCCGCCACAACTAATGTTTTTTCGAAAAAGGGTTTGCAAAGGTTAAATCGTGTGCTATTATATTACCGTAACGTTAAGCGTTTCGCGGGTGTAGTTTAATGGTAAAACCTCAGCCTTCCAAGCTGATGACGAGAGTTCGATTCTCTTCACCCGCTCCAATTTTTAAATCGTATACTTGAATGTGCGGGTGTAGTTTAATGGTAAAACCTCAGCCTTCCAAGCTGATGACGAGAGTTCGATTCTCTTCACCCGCTCCAATTTCCGACATATTCGCGAGGCTTAACTCGCACACATAACCACATGGTGCACACCATGTAACGAGCAGGAAGTCATTCGACTTTCTGCTCTTTTGTTTTTTGACGTCACGCTTAAATGCGACCGATTCGGGAAAAGAATTGAAGATATGAAGGAGGGATCACCATGATTCAAGTCCGCCTGCAACCATTTACCGTTTATGAGAGTGCTTTAATGCGAACCACGTCGACTTTGATCGACACTGAAGACAGCCTCATCTTAATCGACCCGAACTGGTTGCCAGAAGAAGTTGCGACCATCCATCGCGACATCGAATTGAAGCGACAAGGTAAGAAATTGTACGTCATTTATACGCACCAGCACTATGACCATATCATCGGCGCTTACGCTTTCCCTGATGCGACCGTGATTGCTTCAAAAGCGTTCGTCGAAACAGACGCCAGCGCCCAACTTGAAGAGATTAAAACGTTCTACGAACAGTATTACATCGACCGCCCGATTCAAAAGCCGGTCGTCGACATCATCATCTCCGAAGACAGTACGGTCGAGCTCGGCGCTACCCCGATCACGTTCTACTTGACGCCAGGACATGAAGCGACCCATATGTCACTCATTGTCGAACCGTTGCGTCTGCTCGTGTGCGGTGATTACGGATCGAACATCGAACCACCGTTCATCGAGCACGACGCGGAAGCGTATCTCGAATCGCTTCAAAAACTTCAATCCGCCGTCTACGAACACGAGATCCGTTGGCTCATACCCGGCCACGGCGACCTATGTGATGACCGCAGTAAAATGATTGAGCGACTCAGCGCTGCCGAAGAATATATCCTCGCTTTGCCTGAAGAACGCGTCTGGTCCCCGCTTTGGCCTGAGCACGCCTTTTTTAACCGGGTTCACGAACGCAATCGAAAACACGTCGAACAAAAAGAGCATGAGCGCGAGGCACGCCAACGCGACTATTGACGCAAAAAAATCGCAACGTCTCCCCAAGACGTTGCGATCCCCCTATGTAAACCTATTTCTTTGTGATGCGTTCTGAACGGACCGTGAACATACGGTCAATCCCATAAATCGTCACTCCGGTAAGAGCGAGCAATCCGATCATAGCTGATGAAAACATTGACCATACCCCCATTGTTCACAAATTCGTCATAATCACCCCGTGCCTTCATTATAGAAGAAAACATTTCGAAAAGAAAGCGTTTTCTTCAAACTTTCTTCACAATTGACGATCATTGTTTACTTCTCCTTCGTTTGTGTAGCAACATTCAAATATGTGTAGGTTTTATGGAATGTGGGAATACACTCTATAAGAATAAAAGAGATAGAAAGCTGTTCGCTGAGGAGGAAGAGGCATGATCAAATACGGCACGCTGGTGCGAGTCGAAGGGAAGTACGCCGTGTTGCGTTGGAACAACGGCTCAAGTTTTATCCCACGACGATTCTTGCCATCAGAAGCACGGGTTGGCGATACGATCATTCGAGATAACCACCATTATTATCTTGAAGAAGACATGACACCGAATTTCGACGCGCTCATCAAACAACATTATAAAAAGTAAACAAAGACAGACCGGTTCTCTTCCAGTCTGTCTTTGTACGTTCATTTTGTCTGTTCGCGTAACCAGTTAAAGTCGACCGGACCGACTTGTTTGGCTGTGATCACACCGTCCGGACCGACGACATACGTTGTCGGCAAAGCGACGACGCGGTACGTCTTCTCCACCGTGCCCGCTTCGTCCAATAATACCGGGAAGCTGACCGGGACTTCTTTCAAAAACGCCTCGACGTCTTGTCTGCCGCGTCGCTCATTTTTCGTGACATTCACCCCGAGCACCGGAATCCCGGTTTCTTCGCCGAACTCGATCAATTCCGGCAGTTCTTCGCGGCAAGGCGGGCACCACGATGCCCAGAAGTTTAAGACGACTTGCTGTCCTGCGTACGCATCAAGTGCCAACGTTTCCCCTTCGATTGTCTCCAGTTCGAAGGCGGGCGCGCGTTGACCGATCTCGAGACCACCGAGAACCGTGTCGTCCGTCGCGACACGTTCAGTCTGTTCGCTCGCTTGACTCGCCTTGTATTCGTCATACCCTTTATAGCCCAGACCGGCGATCAGTCCCGCCATAATCAATCCAATAGCCAGTTTATGAAATCGCATCATTTACCCCTTGTTCTCTGTCCTATTCATTTCTAAACTTAACTTATCACATTCACTCAAAGGAGCGGAACTATCGTGCAACTTCACAATGAAAAAGTCAGTATCACTTTGAAAGCGCAAGGCGCGGAAATGACGAGTTGGAAAGTCGACGGGACCGAGCTACTCTGGCAAGGCGACCCTACGTATTGGGGACGCCAAGCCCCAATTTTATTCCCGTTCGTCGGACGGTTGTTGGATGACCGTTACTTATATGATGGCTTGACGTATACGATGAGCCAACACGGATTCGCTCGCGATGAGACGTTCGAAGTCGCAGAATCGTCTGATACACACGTCCGCTTCGTTCTCCGTGACTCGGTCGAGACACGGAAACACTATCCGTTCCCGTTCGAACTTCAGGTGGACTATCGACTGATCGGCGAGGAATTGAACGTGACATACCGCGTCCGAAACAACGGCGACGAGGTGTTACCGTTCAGCATCGGTGGACACCCTGCCTTCAATATCCCGTTCGCGGGCGGGGTGTTCGAAGAGTATACAATCGATTTCGGTGAGACGCGCTCACTTGATCGCTTATTGTTAGAGGGTCCTTATTTGACCGGCGCCTATCAACCGCTCGGCGAACGCCGCTACATCCCGCTCTCGCATCACTTGTTCGACCAAGACGCTTTAATTTTCGAAAATGTCGAGTATGCCGCACTGCGCCACCAACCGAGCGGTCGCGCCATCGTCATGGAGTGCCCGACATTCACCCATTTCGGGATTTGGTCACCGCCTCAGTCTGACGCCCCGTTCGCCTGCCTCGAACCTTGGTTCGGTCATGCCGATTATAAAGGACATCGTAAAGACATCCGCCAAAAAGATGATATGCAGTTGCTCGCACCGAACGAAACGTTCGAAGCGACTTACACGCTCTATACGGAATAAAAAAACGTGCTGACCTCATTGGTCAGCACGTTTTCGTTAGAAGCGGCTTTCTTGTTCCGCCTCATACTCTGAAGGCGGTTTTTTCATGACGATTGCGAGCACGATATAAATTAACAAGCCTGGTCCGCCGAATAAGGCGAGTACGACGAAGATGATCCGCATCAACGTCACGTCTACTCCGAGGTACTTCCCGAGCCCCGAGCAAACTCCTGCTATCATTTGGTCAGACGGATCTTTGTACAGTTTTCGTTCCATCAAGACACCTTCTCCTTCATTTTTTCGGTCATCGTTGTGGTCGACGAAGTGTCGTTCTTCCAGCTGTCGCGGCTTCGCCTCGACTATCAAAATCGAGTGCATCGTTGATCGGTGTACTACCCGATCTAATTTCAATCCGGCGTCCGTACAAGCCCCGATTATCGAGCGAGGCAGCAATGACTGTTGCGACGTCCGTCTCGGAAATCGTGGCGCCTGAGGCGTCACTTAAGTCTTCTGAAGCTTCGATCGACCCTTTTCCAGGTCCATCTATAATTGCCACTGGGCAAATGATCGTGTAGTTCAAGCCGCTATGTTCGATATACTCATCGGCCGCATTATTCGCAGACAAGAAGTTGTAATGTTCTTTCGGGCCCGCGTCTGGTCGATCGGCACCGTATGCGCTTAGTAAGACCACGTGACGGACGCGCTCTTTTTTAGCGGCGTCAATCGCTTTCATCGCGACGTTCCGGTCAAGCAGTTCAATCTCTTTGCTCGTGCCTTCAGCACCTGCTGTCGCAGCGACGATGACGGCGTCTTGGCCAGCGGTCGCCTCGTGAATCTTTTTATCAAGCTCTTTTTCAACATCGACGGTGAGCACGCGCGCACCCATTTTTTCGTACTCTGCTTGCAGTTCAGGATAACGAATTAAAGCGGTCACGTGATGCGTTTTCGCTAAACTTTTCAAGACACGTCTACCGATCTTTCCTGTTGCTCCAATGACTAAAACTTTCATTCAAATTTCCCTCCTCAAAAGAGTAGTTCATTTGATTAAAATTCCTCTTTCCGTACGGAATCAAACCCGTTTCGCAAAATTATCTCACAGTTCCCCACATCGTTAAGTCGAGCGCGTCACGAATCGATTGGACGCTCTCTTCATTCGGTTGGTAATAGTAGATGTTGTCAATGTACGCATCTTGTCCGTTGACTTGAAGTTTGTTCACTTCGGGTTGAAGCATCATCGTGAGGCCAACCGACGCCATTTGCAGCGGATTCATTTCGAGCCCCATCTCATCTTTCATAAAACTGTACGTGGCCGGGATCTTCGACCATCCGGCCGGGCTTACCAACTTGTCGGCCACTGCCGACATGACCTCGGTTTGGCGACTTGAACGGGCACCGTCTGTATCCGATTTACGATGTCGCGCGTAGGCGAGCGCCATATCCCCGTCCATCGAATACGATACACCTTCCGTGTATTCATACGTTTGATTAAACCCCTTTTCGCTGAACGAATGGGTGGCCGTGATGTTCACTCCGCCGACGACGTCGATCAATTCCATAAACGTCTCGAACGTGATGACGACTTGACCGTCGACCGAAGCCTCGGTCAATCCTTCGACTGCACCGACCGTACACTCCGCGCCTCCATAAGCGAAGGCATGGGTAATCTTATCGCCTTCCCGCTCAGGTTCACAAGGGATCGCCGTATACGTATCTCGTGGAATCGATACGTTTTGAACGGTCCGCGAACGCGGGACGAACTCCATCAGCTGGAGCGAATCGGTTCGTGAACCGGACACTGATTCGCCGACACGGGCGTCACTGCCCATGACTAAGAACGTAACTGGGTTTGATGCCATATAACCGACCCCGATCACGAGGAGCAACAGGACGAGCAAGAGCTTTCCTTTCCAACTTCGGCGCTTGCGCTTGTCTTTTGGCGGCTTTTGTTTCGGCGGTATGCTGCTTTGCTGCTTCGGAACACGCTCTTTTGTGTCATGAGAGCGAGGTTCTCGCTTGTCCTCACGCTTATGGCGCTTCGCTTTTTTCCCGAACGGCATCTTCAGTTTAGGTGCCTGAACCTTCCGTTTTCGATTATTGTTCGTCTCGGTCCGTTTTTCATCGGAACGATCTAAAAATGGATGGTCTTGTCCTTCCGCTTGCTTCGACTCTGGTGAAGGGCGAATCACTTCGTCTTCCGCCTCGACCGGATTCACTTGTTCATCGTGAGACAGTTCTTCTAGCCGCTCGCGTTCTAATTCACGTCTGCGTCGTTCGACACGTGAGAGTTGTTGATCGTCATTCATATGATGTACCTCTATAGTTTAGATTTTCCTACATTATCATCGACAAACTCTATTCTGACAACGGTTAGCGCAAAAATCCGTCTTAAGCATGAGACACGAGGATTGTTTTAAATGAAAAGCGGGAAAGGAATAATAATCGGTGTCTGCCTATAAACGAGACATGGCAGACCGTTCGATGTCCTTTTGAAGGGAGGGAGAGCTAATGCGCATCGGGAAGCTCCGCATGTTACTTGAACAGTACGGAGAGACGACTCTTCGCGATTTAGTCGTCGAAATGTACCGAAACACCCCTAAAGCCGTTATCGAAGAAAAAGATATGGATTACATGATTAGTCAGTTCACTCGTTACAAAGAACAAAAATCGTCAGACGAGCGACATTCGCTCTCGCAGACAGTAATCCTCGCTGAACGCTTCGTAGAATTGGCTTACGATCACCTCTACTTGCTGCCAAATCAAATCATGAGCGAACGCGATCAAAAGAATTGGTATATACACGCCAAGAAAATCATTCGTGACTTATCGTATTACGCCGAAGATGATGCAGAGGCACGGACGATGTATGAGGAAATGTTTTTACTCTTGTCCTCTTCGGCAGGAGAAGAGCCGCTATTTTCAACAAGTGACCCGTTTCGACTGCTGAAACTCTCGCAAACCACGATGCTCACTCAATTGATTCATTACTATCAACTCGACGCCCCCACCTCCGACGTGTGGATCGATCGTTCTTTGTACACGGCGCTCCACGTCCCGAAAGATGTTGACTCGACACGAGTCGACTTACTCTCTACACTTCTCGAGCAACCCTACACTTCGTTTGAGTGGAATCTATTCCATCAACGCCTCATCACACTTTGTGAACGGACACTTGCCAAAGCCCCGTCCGATGACAGTGCACTTGAGGACTATCAGGCACTTAAAATGCTTGAACTCGAACTCCTCGTTGAGCGCGGACAATTGTCAGAAGCTGAACGGAAGTTGTTTTCTGAGTATATCCCGTTCTTCTCACACCGTTCAGAGCCGTTCAAAGTGTATGTCAATATGCTCGAGAGCCGCGGCCATTCTGATGAGACGAAACGACTTCGCCGGCTTGCCAAAGAGAAACGTATCAACTTATAAAAAAAGGGAGTCAACCGACGGCGTCGGTTGACTCCAAAACATGATATGAACGAGGGGTGTTCATCTGAAAAGAGGAGTGGAAGTTGGTGCAGAACTTCCTTCCTACATAAATAGTATAAAAGATATTTGAAACCGCTTCCGGGATAGTTATTGCAGTTTTGTGAACGTTTTCACGTTAATCGATCGCGTTAATAATGCCTAACCCGATTACTGACAACAAAACGATTAAAACGAAAATAAACACCATCTCATTTGGTGACCGGAACCCTTCGTATAACTCGACCTGTTCTTCAACGATGACATTGTCATGGACTACAATCGGTTCAGTCTCGGCAAGAGCCGTGGCCGGGACGCCGACCAATAGCAACGCCAACCATAAACTTATTACGTATCGCATATCATACTCCTGTCGTTTTTTCTCACTGACAGTATAGCACGTCTCTCTCGCTTCGACCCATTCGTTTCTCCTCTCCCCCCGGAAAAGTTTAACAAATCTCACAGCCCCTTCGTTGCTCTAAACTTCCTCGTTCCGACACGGATCACCCTTCGATAAAATGCTCATTCTAAAGCCATTTCCCTCACCATTCCCCTTTAAAAACCTGACTTTCCACGTGTTAAAACAGTAATCAAACATGATGAATGTTCATAAAATGAACACGACATTTTTCAATTGGTAGCCCTTACAATTTAAGGGTAGTGATTATTTTAGAAGAAAGAAGGATTCCTCATGAAACGGACGCTTATATTCGCGGAGTGTCGCCAAATCCAACCTAAAAAACGTTCACTGCTTCACCAATTGTACAACCCGGGCGAGTCGCCTCACATCCTCGCCATCCGACCACACCAATATGTCCATACGGCCTGGCAAGGAGATGTTCCTGTCGCAGCAATCGCCTCCGACTATACCGATTATGCAACGGATCAGGTGATCCGGCTCACGCACGAGGCGTATCGGGACCGCTATGTCTTCCGAGGTTTGCTCGACCGACTGATCCGTGAGATACGTCGAAACAGTATACATGACACAACGTTGCTGTTACACGTCAAACAAGACCACGACCAAGATAAGCGTCGAATGTTTGAAGTGCTCGGTTTTGATCCGTATCATGAGACCGTCACTTACACATTGCCGCTCATCCCTTTCCAAAAATATACATACGAGAACTGGTCGCTTCACGTTGATTATTTTGCGACACACTCTAGCTGGCTCGCTTACCGAAATCAATATGCGCATATGCTGACTGATGTGTTGCCGATGACTGCATCACGACTGCTCGAGCATGAACGTCGTCAGGAAGTTTTCCATTCCCTTAGATTGAAAGGGAAAATCGTCGGCATCATGCGATCTCGAATTGGATCTGGACGCCTGGACGTATATGAACTCCAAGTGTCAGGTAGCGATGAGCTGATTCAAGAGGCCGTGTCTTTTATTCAGCAAGAATTTTATTTCCGGTTCAGGTCGCTTGAACAGATTCGGGTCACGTTGACTTCGCTCCAACCAGAGCTGCGATACGCTTTGATCCGACAAGGCGGATCGCCAACCCAAACAGGAACCTACACGATGATTAAAGAAGTGGCGCCTTCCGCGCCATCGTTTCCACTCAATTAGAAAAAGACGCTAAACGTCACGTCCTTTTCACGGAAAGGATTCGTTCGTTTGGCGTCTTTTCTTCATTCAGCAGCGTTTGCCGATTCGATTGCTAAGGGTGGCATCTCTTCGAACAGCACGGTTCGAAGCCCGATATCACGTCGGTCCAACGATTCAATCCGATCGAATTGAATTTCACGGTCCGCGACACTGAACCAATACGTGATGTGAGGTTCATCCGTGAAGCGAAGCGCATAATTCGAACCGTTCAAATGAAAATCCACTTCGGTCGAAAGGATTTCTGCCGGCCCGATTTTTTTGTGGGTCGTCAGTCGTTCAAGAACGACTTGCTCCTCATTGATCTGATAATCGACAAACGTCGCAAGTGAGAGTCCAAACACAAATGATACCAGCGCGAACGCGCTGATCAATCCAAGAGTGATCTTTCCGTTCATGTCGCCGTCCCTCCCTCTTCTACTATATCGGATTTTGCTAAAACGTTGTGAAGTGACATTTTGTTCAAGTTTCGGCAAACTAGAGCAAGAGGAGGGATTAGTATGCAAATTGACCACACCGGGATCGCTGTTCGCGACTTAGACGAAGCGATCTCGTTTTACACGAACGTGTTACAAGGAAAACTTGTCGACCGTTATACGAATACGGCAGCCGGTGTCGAAACCGAGCTCGCCGTGATTCACGTCGGTGAAGACGTGATCGAGTTGCTCTTGCCGACAAGTTCGACGAGCCCGATCGCCCGATTCATGAAAGCACGCGGCAAAGGCGTTCACCACATCGCCTATCGGGTCGATGATTTAGAAGCATCGATTGCCGCTTTGAAACGCGACGGCATCACGTTTTTAGAAGATACGCTCCGAACGACGGCAAAAGGCCGACGCCTCATCTATATGGACCCACGCCACTCGGGCGGGGTCATCGTCGAACTATGCGATTATCCGACAATGAAGCAGTGAGGGATATCCCTCACTGCTTCATTATTGTCCGCTCGATGATGTCACGATTTTTCGCTTTCAACCGTTCGTTGTGCGACGACACCATCGCCGACTTCGTCGCGTCCGGATCGATGAACGTCTTGGCCCGGTTGACCGCGTTAGCCGCATCTTGGAACGCTCCCGCAATCAGATGCACCTTGCCTTCATGCGTCAAAATATCTCCCGCCGCATAAAGTCCAGGTACTGACGATTCACTGCTCGCGTTCCCGTTCACATAGAACCCATCCACCATCTCGACTTTTAACTCGCTGTCGTTGAGGAGAGCCGAGTCCTGTTCGTAGCCGTGGTTGATGACCACTTCATCGACCTCGACCAATTCACTTGCCCCGGTCCCGCAATCGATGAGCTTGACGGCATGGATCGTCGTGCCATCATTGGAAATCAAGTCCTCGATCGTTGTATGAAGTCGGCAGTCGACTCGGCCACAGAGGAGCTTGTCGACTTGCGATTCATGCCCTTTGAGCGCTTCTTTTCGATACGTCAAAATCACGCGCTCCGCAATCGGCTCAAGTTCGTTCGCCCAATCGATGGCGCTGTTGCCACCACCGGAAATCAATACCGTCTTCCCTTTAAAACGCATCAACGACTTAACCGTATAGTGAAGGTTCGAGACTTCGAACCGCTCCGCCCCGCTAATCTCAATTTTTTGAGGTTGTAAAATACCGCTCCCCGTCGCGACGATGACCGTCTTTGACACGTGCCGACCGTTCGTCGTATCGAGCACGAAATGACCAGTGTGATCTTTCGCCATCGATTCTACTTTCTCGCCGAGCACGACGGTCGGATCGAACGTGAGACCTTGCTCGATCAATTGTTCGATGAGGCGGGCACCTGTCGTCGGGGTGACGCCACCGATGTCCCAAATCATCTTCTCCGGATACACATGGATCTTACCACCGAGATGCGGTTGAAATTCGATCAACTTCGTCTTCATCCCGCGCAACCCGCTATAAAAAGCGGCATACAACCCCGCTGGACCGCCACCAATGATCGTTACGTCGTACACGTCCTGTTTGCTCATCCGTTCCATCCTCCTTAAACATCCACCGCCACTGATTATCATTCTCATTTAATATACATCGAAATTTTAGTTCAGACAATCTATTTTGATATCAAAACATTCGTTGACAGCTTTTCATTTAGACTGCTATAGTTGACGTTACATTGAGAATCATTATCAAAACCACTGTTACGAGGAGAGGGGAATCCATATGTCACGGATCCATACGGCAGACATCGAGGTCGGTTACGGCGGCAAAACAATTGTGAAGCAATTGAGTTTGTCGATCCCGGACCGTCAAATCACGACCATCATCGGCCCTAACGGTTGTGGGAAATCGACACTCTTGAAAGCCATGACTCGGATTCTGTCCCCGTCTAACGGTTCGGTCCATTTAGACGGAGCGGACATCGCCAAATGCAACACGAAAGAAATCGCTCAAAAGATGGCGATTTTGTCGCAAACGCCTGAAGGCGCTGGCGGCTTGACCGTAGGAGAACTCGTCTCGTACGGTCGCTTCCCTTATCAATCGGGGTTTGGTCGTTTATCGAAACATGACCATGAAGTGATTGATTGGGCGCTTGACGTGACCGGCACGCTCGAGTTCAAAGACCGGAACGTCGACGCCCTTTCAGGCGGACAACGCCAGCGTGTTTGGATCGCGATGGCACTGGCCCAAGAGACAGACTTGATTTTTTTAGATGAGCCGACGACGTATCTCGATCTGGCGCATCAGCTCGAAGTGCTCGAACTCCTCGAAACGTTGAACCGCGAGCAGGGCCGGACGATTGTCATGGTCCTCCACGACTTGAATCAGGCCGCCCGGTTTGCCGACCATATCGTCGCCATGAAAGACGGAGCAGTGCTCGCGACGGGCTCCGCCGAGGAAGTCATTTGTCCACTCGTCCTTAGGCAAGTCTTTCATATCGATGCCATCATCGGACGAGACCCACGGACCGAAAAACCGATGTGCCTCACCTACCAACTTATAAAAGACGAGATTCAACGTGAAGCGCTCGACCCTTCGAGTGCTGATCTCGTTGCCAGTGCTCGTTAGTATGACAGTAAACGGAACGCCTCGCACATTGCGAGGCGTTTTTCAGCAGGAAGAGTCGGGTAATGAGTGGAAGACTATTAAAGATATGAAAAAAAGGGGGGAACGTTATGGATTGGCTCGATGGTTTGTTCATTCTCGTCTCGACCGCATGGCTGTATGAGATGAGGCGATACCGTAATCGTGATGAACCGACCGATGGGAACAGTGAGCACATGAGCTTTTACATCGTCTCACTCATTATGGTCACCGTGTTCGCCGTCTCGATCGGTTTGTCTATTTTTACTGAAACACGCCAACCGCTCCTAGTCCGCTGGCTCGGGCTCGGGTGTTACATAGCCGGTGTTTCACTTCGTTACTGGGGAATCGCGCATTTGCGCCATCAATTCACCCGTCACGTCGTCGTCCGTCCCGCGGATGAGATCGTCAGCTCTGGACCGTACCGCTTTTTGCGCCATCCGCTCTATACCGGTCTATTATTTATCACGTTCGGTTTTTCGCTCTATTTCAGTCATTGGGGCGTCGCGCTCGTCGGTACGTTCGCCATGGGAATCGCCTTGCTTTGGCGCATCCATATCGAAGAACAGATGTTGACGTCACACTTCGGTAGCGCCTATCAAACATGGGCGAAATCGCGAAAACGATTGATTCCGTTCATTTATTAAACAAGCGTCAAAAAGCACGAATCGATAACCTCGATCCAACAAAAATGCGATCCTGTCAGCAAATGACAGGATCGCATTTTTTATACAGAAAATCGGCCGAGCAGTCGGACGATCATAAAACCGGCAATGAACGAAACAACGCTCAAGACCCACATCGTCGCCGTCTCCGGAAGACCCGGGAAGACGACGGCGAGGGACCCGATGACGAGTCCTAAGATGACCGAGAACGTCATGCCCGGGAAATTTCCGAGCAAATAACGGATCACTTTACTGCTGACGATAAACCCGACGGCTACACCGAGTCCGACGATCCCGATAATGAGCACGTTCAAGTTCGACAAGGCGCTGATGACCGTCGGGTACACGCCGATCAAGAGCAAGACGAACGAACCGCTGATCCCCGGGAGCAACATCGCCATACTGCCGAGCCAACCCGAGAAGAACAACAACAGCGCCGTGCCGGTCGTAAGTTCGGTAATAATGGCCGTGTCGGCCGGTTTGATGATTGCCATGCTCGCAACAACGATCGCTCCGATCACCATCGCCACGATGTGCACGGGACGCATCGTCGCACGCGATTTAAATTCAAACATCAACAGCGGGATAATCCCAAGAATCAAGCCGATGAAAAAGAACTGTGTCGGTGCATAGTATTCTAATAATAAAAATTCAATCAGACGGCTCAGTCCTAAAATCGCGGTTCCCATTCCGATTGCTAACGGAATTAGAAACCCAATATGCTTTTTCCACTGCCGACTGAACACACCGCTGATCGCTTCGATCAATCGATCGTAAATCCCTAAAATGACCGCGATTGTCCCCCCGCTGACGCCAGGAATCAAGTCACTCGTCCCCATCGCGATACCGCGCAGGATATTTTTCCACTCCATAATCGATCTCCTTTTTACATCTGATTCGTTTCAAGCACTTAGTATATCCGAGAAGCTCGGGTTTTGCATCGGTTTCAAGACTGAGACTCAGACTTCGACCCATGTTTCACAGATTGAGCATCATATAATCGAAGCGGCCTCCCGAAATCTCAATCTCTTTATGTTTGCGGAAACCAAGACGTTCGTAAAGACGAGCCGCTGCCGGATTGTCCTGGTCGACGTTGAGTGTGACGACCGGGATGTTGATCTCACGAGCATGTTCGACCACTCGCCGGACCAATTTCGTACCGATCCCGCGTCCTCCAAATTCTGAGTCGACGGCCACGGAATCGATATACAAAACGTCTCCTTCCGTCTCCACGTCAAGATGTCCAGGCTGCCCGCGCTCAATGAGCCATTGCTTAATCGGCTCATCCAACTCAGTCGCGCGCTTGCCCTCATAGGCGATAATAATACCTGCGATAACGCCATCTATGTCTGCCACCCAAATGTTTTCATAACTCAACCGGTTGTTCGGCCGACCGATCCACATCGCTAAGCGCTCGAGCACTTGCTTTTGGTCTGCCGTCCCCGTCAATGAATACGCGATGTCATGAATCGCTGCGTAAACGAGCGGTGCGATCGCTACACTCTCGTTTGACTGTGCCTGTCGAATGTTCATCATTTATCTCCTCCACCAATTAGTCTAGCATAAAGCTAGAAACTGTTGGTTTGTCACATCTAGAAGTGTGGGATGATAGAAACAGAAGGGAGGAATTTTTATGAAAGCTATTTTAACGGGCATGAACGGTACAGTCGCACCGGTCGTCGCCAAAACGATACAACGACATGGGATCGAACCTGTCGCTTGGGACAGATCAAAAGTCTCGACGTCAGACGAGGCGGCGATGCGTGAATTTATCGAATCGGTGCGTCCTGATTATTTTCTCCATATCGGCATGGGATCGGTTGAATGGGCGGAAACGTTGGCCCGCCTTTGTGGAGAATACAACATCCCGTTCTTGTTTACGAGCACGGTCTCGGTATTCTCAGACAATGTGACCGGTCCGATCATGCCGGACACACCACCTGACGCGACGGACGAGTACGGCAGTTACAAACGAGCCTGCGAGGAAACGATCGCCCGGACAAACCCCGGGGCACAAATCGTCCGACTCGGCTGGCAAATTGGAGAAACTGCCGGCTCGAACAATATGATGGACTATTTTACGAATGAAATGAACCAGCACGGTGTCATCAATGCGAGCGCACACTGGTACCCGTCGTGCTCCTTTTTAGAAGACACGGCTGACGCACTGTTCGAGATCTTGACGAAGCGCGGTCCCGGTCTATATCAATTGAATGGCAATCCGAGCCTGTCGTTCTATGACATCGCCACTGCTTTAAACGAGTTGCATGACCTCGCGTGGCGCGTCGAGCGAACGGATGAACCAAAACGCGACAATCGAATGATCGACATGAACATCACAATCCAACCGATCACGAAACGATTGACACTTCATACAAAATGAGTCGACGAATTCGTCGACTCATCTTTTGGCTACAAAGGATGTTCCCTCGTTTCTATCGAACAAACCTACTAGGAAAGGAGGGATCTGTATGCTCTCATTCATTTTGACGTTCCGTCGCATGTTCCGTGGGATTTGGCGCGGGTTGAAAGAACCCGAATTTCAAGTATTGTTCACCTTAGCGTCCCTTACTATATTGTCGGGAACGCTGTTTTATACCCGCTTCGAAGATATGCGTTGGTTAGACGCCCTCTATTTCAGCGTCATCACGCTCACGACGATCGGCTACGGTGATTTCGTCCCGACGACCGATATCGGCAAAGTGTTCACAATCGGTTACGTCATCACCGGCGTCGGCATCATGGTCGGGTTCGTGACACAAGTATTCAATCACTTGCAGCAGGCACGACTTGAGGAAATAAAGAACAAACGAAAAATGCCGCCATCCGATTAAGGATAGCGGCGTTCGTTACGATGCTTTTCGACTTCGATTCTCGATCGCTAACCGCTGATTAAAGCGCTTCGTCTCAGCGATGACGACACCCGACAAGAACAAGAGCCCAATCAAGTTCGGAATGGCCATCAAGCCGTTGAAGACGTCAGACAGTGCCCATACCATGTTCAAGTTCGTCGTCATCGCCCCGAGTCCGGCGACGAGTACGAACGCGATCCGATACGGGATGATCGACTTTTGACCGAACAAGTAATGAATCGACCGCTCACCGTAATACGACCAGCCGAGCACCGTCGAGTAGGCAAACATGACGAGACCGATCGTGACGACATAACCGCCGAACGGCCCGAGGAACTGCTCGAACGTCGCCGTCGTCAACTCGACCCCTTCGAGTCCAGATCCGATTTGACCGCCCATGACGAGCGTGATCCCGGTGACCGAACAGACGATCAACGTATCAAGAAACACCTGCGTCATCGAGACAAGGCCTTGACGACCTGGCATGTCCGTCTTGGCCGCGGCCGCTGCGATCGGAGCCGAGCCAAGACCGGCTTCGTTCGAGAAGACGCCTCGCGCAACCCCATACCGGATGGCTGCCCCGATGGCCCCGCCGCCAATCGCTTCGGCGCTGAACGTGCTGCTGAAGATGAGCGCGATCGCATCGGGGATGAGTGTGTAGTTCATGATCATGATCAAGAGACCACTCCCTAAATAAAAGACGATCATGACCGGGACGAAGTAACTGACGACACGACCAATTGATTTGACACCACCGAGAATGACGGCGCCCGTAAAAATCATCATCAAGATACCCGATACGTAAAGCGGGACGTCGAACGTCGAGTTGAGCGCCAACGCGACTGAGTTCGTTTGAACCCCGTTCCCGATCCCGAACGCGGCCAGTGAGGCGAACGCTGCAAACGCGACCGCGAGCCAGCGTTGCTTCAAGCCCCGTTCCAAATAATACATCGGTCCTCCGGCCATTTGACCACGTTCGTCCGTCACCCGGTACTTGACGGCGAGCACGGCTTCGGCGTACTTTGTTGCCATCCCGAAGAAGCCCGATACCCACATCCAAACGATCGCGCCTGGTCCCCCGAGGACGACCGCAGTCGCGACACCGACGATATTCCCCGTACCGACGGTCGCCGCGAGCGCTGTCATGAGCGCTTGGAAGTGACTAATATCCCCTCGTGACGTCTTGTCTTGATTTTTAGAGAATGCGAGTTTCAACGCGTAAGGCAACTTCGTGATTTGGAGCCCGCCGAGACGCACCGTCAAATAAACGCCTGTCCCCACAAGCAAAATTAACAGCGGCGGTCCCCACACAAAGTCTGAAATCGTACCGATTAGTTCGCTGAACGATTGACTCATGCTGTAATCCCCTTTCCCCGTATGTAATAAATACAACTCTATTTTTTCAGAATACTCGGAACGTTGTCAAAAGTATTGTGCTAAAACAAAGAAGGGGATAAACGCCCTGTATCTAAAACAGCGAGCCGTCAGTTAGACGTCTCGCTGTGACGGTGGCTTTTCGCGTTGCAGGGGGGCTTTCCAATCAAAATCGTCCGGCACATAGTCAAGTCCGCCCGAATGGAACGGTTGGCACCGCAACAGGCGCCGCGTCGTCAAATACCCGCCTTTGACAGCGCCATGCTTCTCAATCGCCTCAATCCCGTAGTGCGAACAGCTCGGATAAAATCGGCACGTCGGGGGCTTTAAAGGAGAAATAAAGCGCTGGTATCCTTGAATCCCACGTACTAATACTCGTTTCATTTCAATCGCCTCGCTCAGTCAGATTACTGCAATGATAGCCCGGACTGCGTGAATTGTCATCTGCAGCGCTTCGTCGATTCCCGTTACAAAACGACGAGTTTTTTCCTTTATTTTACAATCTGAGCGTGACAGGCGATAATTGCTCGAACATTTGTTATGATAGGCAACATATATACGACCGAATCAAATGAATGAAGAGGTGACGGAAATGAACATATTAATGGTAGGAGCAGGATCGATGAGCGAGGCACTCGTCCGAGGCTGGATTGCTTCCGGGCTCTCCCCTGAACAGATTACGATGACGAACCGGAGCGACCAGACACGTCTAGAGCAGTTGCGAGATGAGCTCGGCGTACAGATCGTCGAAACAGAAGACGTCAACGCCTATACAATCGTCGTGCTCGCGATGCAACCAGATGGCGTCTTGACTTACGCTCAATCACAGACGTGGAAAACACCGCTGCTCATATCCGTCGCGGCGCATATCGAGCCGAGCGAGCTTGAAGAAGCATCCGGCATCCCAGCCATCTGTGCGATGCCGAACACCCCGGTCGCCTATCAAACCGGGATGACTGGACTCTGGTTCGGACCTGAGACAGATGCGACCGCCCGCGAGACGGCGGCGGCACTGTTCAACCGGGTCGGTCGGACAGCCGTCACGGACGCGAAAACGATGTCAGCTTTCATGGCGGCAGCCGGATGCAGTCCTGCGTTCTTTTACGAGATCGTCGGTTCGATGACCCCGGTGCTGACAGAAGCCGGGTTTGATGAAGACACGGCCCGCCAAATCGTCGCTCAAGCGATGAAAGGATCAGCCGAGTTATTGTTGCATGAGACACGTCCGACCGACGAGCTGATCGCCGACGTCGCCGCACCTGATGGACCGACCGACCGCGGTGTCGGCGTGCTCCGCTCACGTGACTTGTCTGACGTGATGTCGTCCGCCCTGCGTGAGAGCGCGAAAGAGGATCATGATCCTATCGACGCAACGATTGAAAGAACGTAAGTACTTGAACCGCCCGATAGAAGTCGAACGTTAAGTTCTGACTTCTATCGGGCGGTTTTTTAATTCTCGCACTACTATTTTTTAGAAGTCATAAAATCCACAAATAATCTTGCTTCCCGATAGTAAAGAACGTGTTATGCTACCAAATGAGAAGAATTATCATTTGACTAAAATGGAGAGATCTTAATGAGTTCATTACTTGCCATGCCGCTACATCAACCAGTGCTCATATCCGATTTAACGAGAATCGATGACCGCTTGCGGCGTCGCATGATTGCCTTAGGATTTTATGAGGGCTGTTCCGTACGAATTAAACGTCGGGCCATCTTTTCCGGACCGCTCACGATTGAACAAATCGAACATCAACAAATGATTGCCATCCGTCGCTGTGACGCTGAACAGATTGGGGTGATCGTCCCGTGACGCAACGGATTGCCCTAATCGGAAACCCGAACACCGGAAAAACGTCTTTATTTAACCGATTAACAGGCTCCTTCGCCCACGTCGGTAACTGGGCCGGTGTCACAATTGAACAGAAAATCGGACAGTTGCATGGAAACATCGGACAGTTGATCGACTTGCCCGGTGTCTATGATTTAGACCCGCTATCGGCTGACGAAGCAATCGTCTCGCGATTCCTGTTGCATGAACCGTTCGATGGGATGTTCAACATCATCGATGCCTCGCAGTTCGAACGTAACTTACAATTAACGCTCCAACTGCTCGAAATGGGCCGTCCGCTTCAAATCGGTCTGAACATGGTCGATGTCGCTGAAGGACGAGGCATCCACATCAATTTAAAGCGTTTGAGAGAACGTTTGGACGTGGACGTGTTTCCGATTACAGCACGAACAGGTGCCGGCTGTGAAGTCCTCCTGTCCTCCCTGCGAACGACCCCTCGCGAACCTTTCGTACTCGATTACGGGGAAGAGACCGAACAGGCGCTTCAACAAATTCTTGAAGCGACGGGACTCAGTGAGCGCGATCGCTGGGTCGCCATTCAATACTTGGCCGGAAATCGCGTCATTTCAGAACAGCTCGAGTCTTCGACGCCAACCGTCAATGAAATTCGTAAAGCGTTGGAAGTGAAACTCGGACGCTTCGCCCACGCCCACATTACAGAACGCAGACGCGACTGGACAAAAGACGTTCGCCATCACGTCGTCGATCAGCATAACGCACAACAAGCCACGGTCACCGACCGCATCGATGCCGTCGTGACACATCCGATCTGGGGCTTACCCATTTTCTTTACAGTACTTTACGCCTTGTTCCACATCACGTTCAACTGGATCGGTGCCCCGTTGTCCGATCTGTTGGATGGATTTCTGTCGGGTCCGGTCACATCCGGAACAAGCTCGTTGTTACAACTCCTCGGGACCTCCTCTTTCATCCAGGCGTTGCTGATTGACGGGGTGATCGCCGGTGTCGGCGGTGTCCTCGTCTTCGTCCCACAGATTTTCGTGCTCTTTTTCTTTATCTCGTTTTTAGAGGACTCTGGCTATATGGCGCGTGTCGCCATTGTCATGGACCGATTTATGCAACTCGTCGGACTGAACGGGAAAAGTTTTATTCCGATGATCATTGGATTTGGTTGTAACGTCCCAGGTATTATGGCGGCACGGACGGTCGAGGAAGAGCGGGAGCGGCTCGTCACGATTTTTATTTCGCCGTTCATGTCGTGCTCGGCGCGTCTACCGATCTATGCCGTCTTCGCTGCCAGTTTTTTCGCATCAAACCAAGCGCTCGTCGTCTTATCGCTCTATATGCTCGGGATCGTCCTGGCGTTGATTGCCGCGAAAATATTCACGTCCGTATTGGCGGCGGAAGATCGGAACAGCCTCTTTATCGTCGAACAGCCTCCATACCGTGTCCCCCAAGGGTTGACGCTTTGGCGCAGCACATGGCAAAAGGCGAAAGGGTTCGTCCGAAAAGCAGGTACGTTCATCTTTGGCGGTTCCGTCTTCATTTGGTTACTCGCCTATTCCGGTCCAGCCGGAATGGACGTCCCGATGAATGAGAGTTTTCTCGCTATGATTGGTGGAGTCGTTGCGACGTTGCTGATTCCACTCGGTTTCGGGACGTGGCAGGCCGGCGCTTCGCTCATCACAGGTTTTTTGGCGAAAGAAGTCGTCGTATCGACGATGGCGATCATTTATGCGGTCAGCGAATCTGACTTGTCCGCTTCGTTGCTTCCCGTGTTTACGCCGTTGAGCGCATATAGTTTCATGGCGTTCGTCCTCTTGTACGTCCCTTGTCTAGCGACCGTCGCCGTCATTCGGCGCGAGGTGGGAAGTGCCAAATTGACGTGGGTCGCTAGCCTTTATGGGCTTGGTGTTGCGTACGTCGTATCACTGATGATCTATCAAATCGGTCGTCTGTTCGGATTGTCTTAACAAGGAGGGAATCATATGTTCTTATTTGATTTACTGATCGGTCTTGCCGTATTCGGGTACGCCGCCTATTCGCTCTATCGCTACACCCGCAAAGCAAAAGCCGGTAAATGCGCCACTTGCGAAATCGCACCGACTTGCACGACATCCTGTGATGCCGCTGACTGGGATAAAATCATTGCGGAAGCCTTACACGCTGATAAAAAAAGTTATCATCAATGAAAAACGGACTAGCGCATTGTTTCGCGCTAGTCCGTTTTTTCATTGGAAGATATGTAATGCGGTGACAATGATCGCGACCATCAAAATACCGGGCAGTAAGTTGGCGACACGAATCCGGGTGATCCCGACCAGGTTCAACCCGATGGCGACGATCATGACGCCCCCGGTCGCCGTCATCTCCAAAATAAAGTCATCCATGAGCGACTCCGGAATGAACTTCATGATCTGGATGGCGAGCAACGCGATCGCTCCTTGGTACAACAAGACCGGTACGGCCGAGAACATGACGCCGATGCCTAGCGTCGAACTGAGCACAAGCGCCGTGAAACCGTCAATCAACCCTTTTGTATAGAGGACGTCATGGTCCCCGCGCAGACCGCTGTCGAGCGCACCGATGACGGCCATCGCCCCGATCACAAAGATGAGCGTCGCCGTGATGAAGCCTTCCGCGATGCTCGACTTACTTTTTCCACCGAGACGCCGTTCCAACTGATAGCCGATCTCGTTCAACTTCTCGTCGAGCTTCCACCATTCGCCAAGTGCGGCTCCGATAACGAGACTGCCGATGACGATTAAAAAGTTCTCACTCTTCATGCCCATCTGCACGCCAAGCAAGACGACGGCGAGACCGATGGCAGCCGTGACCGTCTCTTTCATCCGCTCGGGGATTCGGTGAAACAGCAGCCCGAGTAATGTGCCGACCACGATCAAGGCCGCATTGACGATTGTTCCGGTTAATACCATCGTATAATTCCCCGTTTCTGTATGTATTGAGAGGAATATACCAACTGTTTATGTGGGCTGTCAATTAAAAGAATACACAAAAAAAGCCACTTCTCGTAAGAAGTGGCTGCGCGGAAACCCACGTTCCTATGGGTTTCGCATCGGGTTTGGCACCCAAGTGATTCTGACTGGGCTCGAACCAGCGACCTCTACCCTGTCAAGGTAGCGCTCTCCCAGCTGAGCTACAGAATCAGGTCGTGTCCTCTCTTTAGGACACTATTAATATATCAAGAAACTAATGCCTTGGCAACTGTTTTTTAAAACTTTTTTTATTTTTTTCACCGCGTCATTTCTTCCCGCTTCATGTGACGGCATAGACGCTCCAAATCGCCGACATAAACGGACACGATCATGCCTCCGTGTTCGGTGTCACGGTCCCAACGCAAGCCGTTCGATTTCGCGACGCATTGTGACGGCACGTTGTCCGGGTGGATGAGCGAAATGATGTCTTTCTCGCCTTCCTCGAACGCATGTTGCATGAGACGCGCGGCCGCTTCACGGCCGTAGCCCATGTGCCAGTGCTTTGGTGCTAGCCAATAACCGACCTCGAGCTCGATTTTGCCATCAAGTTCATGCAAGAGCGTCCCGGCATGGCCGATCGGCTCATCACTGTGATGTGTCATCAGTTTGAGGAGTCCGGTCTGTCGGCCCGTCGTATATCGGGCCAATTGTCTCTCGAACCATTCGATTGTCTGTTCATCCGTATATGGCTTGCCGTCCGGACTGATAAAGCGCATCACCCGCGGATCTTGGAGTAGCGATTTTACGAAATAGAAATCGGAGATCGTGTAAGGTTCAAGCCGTAGACGTTCTGATTGCAACTCTACAAGATTCATCTTTCCCGCCCCTTTCGTTCACAATCTGAACTATTCAATTCCCGTTTTCAGCTCGTTTCAATCCTATTTACGCCACGACTTTCAACCCGACGACGCTCCCGATAATGAGCGCCAAGAAGAAGATACGCCACCGGTCGCTCGACTCGTTCAAGTACAGCATACCGAGAATCACTCCACCCGCCGCGCCAATCCCGACCCAAATCGAGTAAGCGAGCCCGAGCGGCAGCGTCTCGAGCGAACGCGACAACAAATAAAAACTTAGTGCGAACGTCGTGATCGAAAGAAGCGACCATTTTAAAATCTGATAGCCTTTTGATTTTCCCATGAAGAAAACAGCAAGCATCTCAGCGAGCCCAGCCCCAATTAAAAAAATCCAACTCATGCCGACTCACCTCCTGTCACTTGCTTCAAACCGACCACCCCGACAAGGAGTATCGCGATAAACAACAGCTTCATTCCCGTCATCGTCTCATCGAACAAAACATTTCCAACGATGACCGTCCCGACGGCGCCAATACCCGTAAAAACGGCGTACCCAGTGCCGGCTGGCAACACACGGAACGACATCGCCAACAAGCCAAAACTGACAATCAATAACGCGATGGTCACGACGGTCGGCCCTAACACGGTGAACCCGTTCGACAATTTCATCGTCGTCGCCCAAACAATTTCAAGAAGTCCGGCGAGCACGAGCCACAACCAAGCCATTTGTTCCTTTTTCATGTCCACCCGACTCCTTTCTTGAAAATTTTAAATGCTGCATGCTGTCGTTGCGCTCGATTCGTTGCAAACGAAAAGAGTGAAAGCAACGCCCCGTCCAAAAAGCAATAGTACGCATCATATACGTCGTCGAGCGATTGTTCCGGTAAATCGCCCCGCTCCATCGCCAAACGGAACTGCTCTTTCTCAAACGTTTGGAGCTCGGTCTCGACCGACCCGATCGTCGACTCGATGAAGGCGCGCAGCTCAGGCGGCGGTACGAGCAGCATTCGTTTCGTCAGCATCCATGTCTCTTCTTCTTCGAAGAAATGAATCAACGCTTCAACGATCGCCTCGATCCGTTCGAGCGGTGCCGCCCCGTCAGACGCGTCCCGTGCTTGTTCCCAAGCTCGCTGGTAACGCTCGGCCATCTGTTCGACGACTTGTTTGAACAGCTGTTCTTTTCCTTCGATGTGCGCATATAAAGACGGCTTCTTAATCCCGACATCTTCGGCGAGCGCCGCCAAAGACAGTCCTTCATATCCTTCAAGCGCAAACCGGCGTCTGGCAGCCTGTTCAATTCGCTGTTTCGTGGTCATGTGCGATCTACCCCTTTCATCTCCCCTCACTTTAACTAACGAACGGTAGGTAGTCAATCTTCCGGATTGAGTTTTTGTACGGACAACGCCAAAATGAGAAGAGACCGTCAGAGGAAGGGAGGAATGATTGTATGATCGAACAGTTTAGTTTCACCTTGCCGACCGAGACGATGCGCGGCCGAAAACGAATCGTCCGCGTCTACCGCCCTGACTTCGCTCGTACCGACGAGGCGTTGCCCGTGCTCTATATGCATGACGGCCAAAACGTCTTCGACGGCAAGACCGCGACAATCGGGGAAGGTTGGGCGATTGACCGCCATCTCGACGATTTGCAACTACCGCTCATGGTCGTCGCCATCGCAAGCGCCCCCGATTGGCTCGACCGCTATGACGAGTACTCGTTCTATGAAGACGAGATGCTTTATAAACGCATCGGGCCCGAGCTCGCTAAGACCCGGCCGACACTTGGCGGCAAGGGGCGTCTCTATGCCGACTGGCTCATGTTGGAGCTGAAGCCGTGGATTGACGCACGCTACGCGACCAACCCGGATGACGTCGGCGTGATAGGTAGCTCGATGGGCGGCGTCATCTCGCTCTATATGATGGCGACGTATCCGGCAATCCGTCGTGTCGGTTCACTGTCGACGGCCGCCTGGGCCAACCTCGACTCGCTCATTCGTGAACTGAAACAAACTGACCTGTCCGCCCGGCTCTATATGGATATCGGCACGAACGAAACGAGCGGACCGATCACGCCCGAGGACTACTTATACACGAATGCGAAACTCGTCGAGACGATCGCTCGGACCGGCATCGCCTTCCGCTATGAAGTCGAGCCTGGGGCGGTCCACAACGAGATTGCATGGCGACGTCGGTTGCCGAACGCGCTCGCATTTCTGTATGAACTCTCATGACATGAAAAGACGCAAAGGCGGTCGCCTTTGCGTCTTTACTTATTGTTTTCTATTAGATGACCCAGTTCCCATCACGCATGATGGCTTCGCGTGTCCCGTCCTCGAGCTCACCGTCGATATTCATTTCGGCCGAGCCGATCATGAAGTCGACGTGTGTCATCGAGTCGTTCGCACCATTCTCAGCGAGTTCTTCGGCCGACATCGCCGGTCCGCCTTCGAGGCACGTCGAGTAGGCACGACCGAGCGCCAAGTGGCACGAGGCGTTCTCATCGAACAACGTGTTGTAGAAGAGGAGTCCTGAGTTTGAGATCGGCGAATCGTCCGGCACGAGTGCGACTTCTCCGATGCGGCGTGCCCCTTCATCAAGGTTCAACAGTTCATCGAGTGCCGCCTGCCCTTGTTTCGCTTCCGCTTTCACGACTTTTCCGCCTTCGAACCAAAGCGTGAACCCGTCGATCAAGTTTCCGCTGTAGCTGAGCGGCTTCGTGCTCGACACGTGTCCTTCGACCGCATCTTTATCGGCGAGCGTAAACACTTCCTCCGTCGGCATGTTGGCGATGAAGTCGACGCCGTCCAGGTTCGGACCGCCGCCGCCGAGGAAGACGTGCTTCTTCGGAAGACCGATCGTCAATTCCGTGCCTGGTGCTTTGTAGTGAAGTTTCGCGTATTTCTTGTCCGTCAACAGCTGCGCCCGCGAGCGCAACGCTTGATCGTGTTCGTCCCAGGCGGCAACGACATCGTCTTGGTCCATTCGTGTCGCTGCGAAAATCGCTCTCCACAGGGCTGGAACCGCATCTTCACGGTCTGGGAATACTTTTTTCGCCCACGCTTCAGAAGCACCGGCCACGATTGACCAGCTGACATTATCACTCATGACATACTTACGCCATTTCGCGAGCGCGACACCAGACGCCCGGTTCGAGTCGGCGATGCGTGATGATTCGACACCGTTTAGCGCGTCGGGATCGTCGCTGACGATCGACAAGAACGCCGTCTTCTCTTCCGCGAGTTGCTCGAATCGTGCTTTGAGCCACTCCGGGAACTCCTTGAACGCTTCATTCGGTGCGTTGAAGTAACGCACTTTCGTCGTCTCTTCATCGCTCCAGTTGACGTACACTTGTTTCGCCCCGGCCGCGTAGGCCGCTTTCACGATTTGACGGACGAGCGGTGCTTGGCTAATATCGGCTCGGACTTCGAGCTGTTGACCCGGTTGAATGTTGACACCTTTTTTGACGGCAAGCTCAGCATAACGGGCAAATTCTGCCTCGGTCGGTAAAGTTACAGTAGACATATGTACAGTTCCTCCTTTTTCACTTACACCTATCTTCTTAAATTTTCGGAAAAGTTGCAACCAAATCGCAAAAACGGGCATATTAGTAGATGTAGAGAGAAGGAGGAGAAAAACATGTCAGATTGGAAAACGACTTATTCACACTTTTTAAACAACGCCCAAACCGACTTCACCGAGAACGAACAGCTAGGTGACTTATTAGTCCAAGGAGAACTCGCCCTAGCAAAAGTCACGGTCGACGTCGCTTCAAACGAAATTAGCGACATCGAACGGGAAGAGGAGCTCACACTGTACTTCCAAATGAAACAACTGCTCAACATGCTACGCGCCGTCTACAACGCCCAGTTCGAGATGCAGCCCGACAAGCAACACGCCCTCGTCGCGGCCGTGCTCTATTTCGTCTCACCGTTCGACGCAATCCCGGACGACGCCCCGCTCGGACTGTTTGACGACGCTCAAGTCATCGACTACGTCCACGAACAGCTAGCAAGTGATATCGACCGCTTTCATAACGAGTTATAATCTTTCAAGACTTGAAATTAAGGCTTCATCGGAGTACGCTTGCATGAGTTCATGCAAAGGAGGCGTATGGCGCCTTAGCCACTCATATGTACGCAAAATCACGTAAACGGATCGCTGTCGAGACAGTCCTTTTTATCATCGCCGGAACGATTCTACAATCTATCTTTGTCGGCCTGCTCCTAAAGCCGAATGAAATCGGGTCCGGCGGGATTGTCGGCATCACGCTCATCGTCAACGAGCTGTTCGGCACACCGATCGGACTCACCCAGTTGGTGCTAAACATCCCGCTCTTCATCATCGGGATCAAATATCTCGGGAGACGATTTATTCTCATGACAGGACTCGTCGTCGTCCTGTCATCGATTTTAATCGATGCGCTGCCTGTACTCATTCCACCGACGCCACTCGACGATCCGCTCGTCGCGTCCGTCTTCAGCGGGATCGTCTCGGGACTCGGTTTGGCACTTTTGTTATTTGCCGGGGCGTCGACAGGCGGACTCGATATTTTGGGGAAAGTCATCTTCATGAACAACCGCAACTTATCGCTCCCGAAAATCTTTTTGACCCAAGACCTCATCGTCTATATTCTCGTGTTCATCACGTTCGATATTAAAGCGGTCATGTACGCACTCGTCCTCAGTTTTGTCCGGTCGCGGACGCTGTTGACGATCCATCGCTTCTTCTCCGCCCAAAAACAGTGTTTCATCATCTGTAAAAAAGCGGACGAGATCAACTTGGTCATCAAACAGAACTTGAAGCGTGGGGTCACGATCATGGACGCGACCGGCGGCTATTCGAACGACGCGAAAAAAATGCTATACGTCGTCGTTCAAAACAATGAGATTCCAAAGTTGCGTCAAATCGTCTCAGACATTGATTCCGAGGCGTTCGTCACTGTCTCAGAAATCGACTCGATTGTCGGTAACTTTAAAGAACATTCGTATACACTTTGATCGACAGCATCGTGCTGTCGATTTTTTTGTGTAATAAATACCCGAACGGTCCGATAATAAGGATGAGCCTCAGAGACATATACAGAAGGAGGTGCATAAGTTGTCTAGCCACACTTTGCGCCAATCAGTCCCCGCTCTTCTCGTCGGGACGTTTTTTATCGGTCTATTCGTTATCTTATTCAGCCCTTATGCGTTAAGGGAGACGAGCTTGTTCGTCTACTTTATGATCATCGCACTCGTCGCCACCGTGGTAAGCGGGAGTGCCGTATTGCGCCATCACGGGATGCGCCGCTATATCTATCTTCTCATTAGCGCTGGCAACGTCTGTTTCATCGCTTATTTGGTGGGACACCGCTTTACCACGGCGATGCCAATTGACATGATGCTGTTCATTCAAAACTTCTTTTATTTGATCATGGCCCTCATCGTCATCACCCAATCGATTGAAATTAGAACGTTGAAGTTGCGTACGTTTGATGTGTTCGCACTGCTCAGCTTTTTGATTGTCGGTGCGTTGCATATCTTTTTTTACACAAAGAACGGCGGCCAGTATGTCACGAATTTGAACGGCTTTGAAGAACAGATGGTGCTCATCAGCCTTTACATGGTGCTCGGTTTCTTATATTTGAATCGCATCGTGACATCCGGGCAAGGCTTCCGCGTGATGCTCCTCATCGGGATTCTCGGTTTTACAACCGCCTCGATCATCAATGAGCTGCAGTTGTTCACCGGTATCGGCCATGAGCTCCTCCATTTGCTTCAAGTAATCAGTATTCTCATCATTTCAATCAGTTATTTGTTTGATGAATCGACAGAAGACGTCCTCGCTCATGATTCTGTGTTTGATTACGTCATCTACAGTACGATTGTCATGTTGTACATGCTCGCCTCGGATCGACTGCTCGGCACCTCGATCATCGACTCGATGATTGCGAACGCGGTGTTGCTGCTCCTCATCCGTCAATTCGTTGTCGCCAAACAGAACGCACTCATTAGCCATCGGTTACATACCGTCAATACAGACCTCGAAGTCGCAGTCACGACGAAAGCCCACGAGCTCGAACTCCGTGAACAACAGTACCGCTCGCTGTTCGCGTATCACGCAGAGCCCATCTTTTTGTTCGACCTTGACGGTGAAGTGTTGTCCGTCAACGAAGCAGGGAGCTCTGTCCTCGGTCACGACACCGAGACGCTCATCGGGTCAAATATTTTAGACATCATCGAACAAACGGATCGATCCGCCTATACGAACGTGTTGCGCGACCTTACGAACGGACGTCCGCAAACATTAGACGTCAGTGTCATGACAGAAGATGGTTCGGCACGCGTTTGGCAATTGATGAACATCCCGATGATCATTGATGGAGAAGTCGAAGGTATCTATGCCATCGTCAAAGACATCACGCAAATGATCGTCCAGCAAGAACAGATCATGTACCAGGCTAACCACGATAGCTTGACCGGGCTGCATAACCGTTACGCGCTGCAAGAACAGATTGAACGCCTGATCGCGGACGGCCGCTCGTTCACACTCATGTTCTCCGACCTCGACGGGTTCAAAGAAATCAACGACCAGTTCGGCCATCATATGGGTGATCAGTTGCTACAGCACATCGGTAAACGTCTACGCAGCGCCTTGTTGCCAAACGAATATGCCGGACGACTCGGAGGCGATGAATTCATCGTCGTCGCCGAACACAATGATGATGAAATTCTCGTTGAACGTTTACGTCGCCTCGTTTATCGTCCCCCTTATTTCATGGCCGGGAACCTCGTCGAAATTCATGCTTCAATCGGAATCGTCCGTTATCCGGAGCACGGCACGACGCTGAAGCACCTCTTATCGAACGCTGATTTGGCCATGTATAAGGCAAAAGACAAAGGACGCGATGAGACCGTCATCTTCGCTCCTGCGCTTCGCGTCGACAAGGAAGAACGAAAATTGTTGATGGAAGGACTTGATATGGCGCTCGAGAAAGGTGAAATCTCACTTTATCTCCAGCCACAGGTCGATGCCTCGACGAAGGCGATCATCGGCGCCGAGGCACTCATGCGTTGGCAACGCGACGGCAAGTTTATCCCGCCGAGCGAATTCATTCCGATTGCCGAAGAGACCGGCCATATTCATGACCTCGGTCGTTGGATGATTCATGAGACGTTCCAACTGATGTACGCGTTTGAACAAGGCGACATCGATTTGCCGAAACTATCAGTCAACTTGTCGGTCCGGCAATTGTTCGATGAACACTTGATCGATTATTTGACGACGTTGTTCGAACGCTTCCCCATCGAACCGAGCCGCTTGAACTTCGAGTTGACCGAGACGGTCGCGGCGCACCAGTCGGACCGCGTCTTAAATCGAATTCTAGAATTGAAGGCACTTGGCATCAAACTATCGATCGATGATTTCGGGACCGGCTACAGCTCACTCGCCTATCTCGTCCGCTATCCGATTGACGAGTTAAAGATCCCGCGGGAGTTCACGATGCAGCTAGAAGAAAATCGCGAGTATCAAACCGTGACCGCGACCATCGTCGCCATGGCACGACAACTTGGGATGGCTCTCGTCGCTGAAGGCGTCGAGACCGAATACCAAGAGACGTTCCTTCGTCGGATCGGTTGCAATTCGATGCAAGGGTATCGTTACGCGAAACCGATGCCGCTCGACGAGTTCGTCATCTATTACATGAAACAAAACGCTTGAACAGACAAACGCCTCGGATCCACTTACGGATCCGAGGCGTTGCTTATTTCATTTCATAGATTTTGACTTCGCCTGGCATCAAATCGACCCAAAGGTCCCAGTTGTCGTCGAACGAATGCTCGGCGTACGGCCATGAGTTCGGTGAGTACACCATCTCGGCGAACCGACTCGCGTTCCAGTTCCGGCGACGCACCCCATCGAGCGGCACCTTCCCTCGCAGGTGCTCTTGCATATTCGTGTTGGCGATGATGAGCAACGTCTCGTTCGTATCTGCCCGTAACCAAGCCAGACCGATGAACGGCGCCCCCATATCCATCATCGTGAGCGGTTCAAAGTGACTCGGGTCGACGAGAACATCGAGCCAACGGCGGCGAACTTCCGCCACTTGATGCATGAGTTCGACCATTTCAGTCCGCTCGGGATGATCCCAATGGAACTGATACGCGTCGAAGAAAGCAAGTTTCCCGAAATATGGATCGGTCGGGAACAACTGATACGCCTCTTCCGGTCGGCAATCGAGACCGGTATTCATCGGCTGCGTCTCATACAGTTCAAGCCCCGAGTTCGTCAATGGCACCCCGTTCGGCATGAAGCCGTTCAGTACGGTGAGCAAGCGACTCGCCTGGCGTCCACCGTCTCGTGTCGCAATCCGGCGTGTATCGGCTGTCTCACCAGCCGCAAATACCGGCAACGGCAAGAAACGTGAGTCGTAGATGAATTGATGGGTTTCATGCGTGTCAAAACGCGGCTCTTTATAGAATCCGTATCCGATGATCATATTGTAGCCGGCGTCACGCGCCGCCCAAGCCCCGACTTCGATCAGTTCTTCGGCGATGAAACTGAAGTTCGAATCGAGTTGACGCGGCTCTGTCAAAATGCGCTGGGCGAGATCGACCGGCAAAGCGTGTCCCATGTCGATTCGGGCACCATCAATCCCATATTCGCGTTGATAATGCGGGATGATGTCGGCTAACATCGCCCAAAGCGGCTCGTTGATCTCGTCACCCCGGAACTGGTTCGACTTGATCGAGTCGAACAAAATATACGGTGCCAGACTCGCCTCGCCGACATAAGGTGCAGCTGCTGTCGGGTGGTCGAGGAACAGGCGGAAGTATGTGACGTCCGACCACGGCGGTTGCGGATCGTTGATACAGTCCGAGAACGCCGGAGCGGTCGTCAAACCGAACTCACGCTCGATGACGGCAAGTAAGTTTTCCTCTGGATGTTCGACCAAGTAGGCTTTCACCGTCTCCCACTTGGCAGCATCGACGAGATTAGGCGCCATCGAGAAGCGGCGGAGATGATGCCAAACGTCCTCAGATCCATAGATCATCGGCAGGAATGCATACTCAGGCTTCACGTTTTCTCCAATTCCCGGGACGTGAGGCGGGTGATAGTAAGCGAGTTCCGCAACCGGGATCCAGTAGAACCATTCCGGATTTTCTAAAATGAGACGGTTATCGCGGGCGCATGTGCGAGGAATGATATCGATGACGACACGAATGCCCACCATATGACACGCCTCGACGAAAGCGGCGAACTCTTCCTCGACCGTCAACCCGTCCCCTGTCAATGTCTCTTTTAGTTCTTCGTCGATGGCAAAGAAATCTTGGACAGCGTATGGGGAACCGAACTCACCTTTCTTATTTTTATGACTGTGCTGCGAGATCGGCAATAAAAATAACGTGTCGATCCCCATGTATAACAAGTGCGGCAACAGAGCCAGCGTTTTCACGAACGTGCCGGTATCTTTCATGCCTTGAGAGTTGTCCATCTCGACGTAGCCTGACCCGTCATGGTCCCACGACGTCGAGGTCCGGACTTGCATCGAGTAAACCGAGGAGCGCTTAATCCAGTCTCCCCCTGTCTCGAGGTGCCCGTCCGCTTGTGCGATCGACTGACGATAATCACGCCCGTTGACAGCGTGCGGAAGAATGCCTCGTTCAATCGTATCGATTAAAAAGTCGTACGGGTTCACCCGCTCGACACCGTCGCGCACGGGTTCTGCCGGAAATCGCATCCGGTTCCACAAGGTCGGGATTTCATATTGAAGGTTGGTCCGTTTTGTTTTTAAGACCTGATGTAACTTTTTTAACGACGAGTTCTCTGGCATATTTACTCTCCTTATGAATGAAATCATTCCATCGTCTATTGTAAGCGATAACAAGAAACGTCATAATTATATATTTAACTCTTTACCCGGTTTTTCCTTTCCCAAAAAAATATTTTATGCTGAAACCCGAAAAATATTGTACGATTGTCTTCATAAGGAGGGATGAACATGTCCCAACGAAAGTGCCTGTTGCTACTCGCCGCATTGTCCGTGTTAATCGTCCTCGTCATCGCCAGTTTCATCGTTCAACTGCGAAACACGACTGACCAGATCGATACCATTCACGAGCAACGCTTCGATTCATATGAAGCAATTGAAGACATCATGTACTACAATATCGAACGTGCCAACGCCATCCGCGGTCTCCTCGCCTATGAAGACCGCCGCTTTTTAGAAGCCTATTACAGCATGTCCCAACGTGCGAAAGAATTGAAGGAATCTATCAAGAATGATCGGAGAACGCCAAGTTCATTTCTCGACTTACTGCATCGGGACGGCATTTGGGAACAAGAAGCCGACCTCGTCCTCGTCATGTACGAGAGCGGTGACATCGAACAGGCGACATCGACGGCAGAGTCAATGACCGATCAACGGCAGACGATACTAGAAGATTTAAGAGCTTTGAAACAGATGCAATACAACGATATCCGGAAAGAGCTCGTATCCACTCAAAATCAAATCGATATCGTCATTCAAGCACTGTACTCAATCGTTTTCTTACTCGTAGCGACTATCATCATCCTCGTGTTCATGATTTTCAAAACACGTCAAAAAAAGACCGATCACAACTGATCGGTCTCAAGCATTCACCAAACTTCAAGCTCGCTTGAAGTTTTTTTAGTTGGAACGGATCAAGCGAGTCGCGTTGCCGATGGCAAGCAACGCGACGCCGACGTCTGCGAACACAGCTTCCCACATCGATGCGAGTCCGAGCACGCCGAGCAGGAGGAACAGCGCCTTCATCCCGAATGCGAGGACAATATTTTGCCACACGATCCGCTTCGTCCGCTGACTTAGCTCAATCGCCGCAACGACATCGCTCGGTGCGTCATTCATGAGCACGAGGTCTGCCGCCGTCACTGCGGCATCGCTCCCGATTCCACCCATGACGAGTCCGACGTCCGCACGGGCTAGCGCTGCCGCATCGTTCAAACCGTCGCCTACGAACGCGACTTTCCCTCGCGCGGCCAACTTCTCCACTTCCTCGACTTTCTGATGGGGAAGTAACTCACTTTTCACTTCATCGATTCCGATTTTCAAACCGACCGACGTCGCAACTTCATCCCGGTCCCCTGTCAACATGACCGTGTGGTAGCCGAGACGTTTTAGCGCGGCAACGGCTGCTGCGGCATCCTCTTTCACCGTATCCATCAGTTCAATCCGCCCGAGCCAGCGGTCATTTCTCATGACGTGGACGCTTGTGCCCATTTGTTCATCTTGAATCGAATGTCCTAACTTCCTCATGAAACGGGCACTTCCGACATAGATTGTATCCGTGCTATCTGTCGCTGTCAGACCGTAGCCCGGGTCTTCGGTAATATTCGCAAACGCGGTCGTCTTGCTCGCCTTCGCGACGATTGCTTTTGCCAGCGGATGTGTCGATGCCATCTCAACACGGGCAGCGAGCGTTAACAACTCCGCTTCCGTCACGTCTCCGCTCGTCGTCACGTCCGTCACTTCAAAGCGACCGGTCGTGAGCGTTCCCGTCTTGTCAAAGATGACCGTCTTCACTTCGGCGAGCACGTCTAAATACTCGCCGCCTTTGACCAAAACCCCTCGTTTAGAACCAGCCCCGATCCCGCCGAAATAACCTAACGGAATTGAAATGACGAGTGCGCATGGGCAACTGATGACGAGGAAAATTAAGGCGCGATACACCCACTCCTCTAAATTCCCAACGAAAAGAGGTGGGATGAACGCAACGATTGCTGCTAAAACGACGACAATCGGCGTATACACTCTGGCTAAGCGTGTGATCATCTGCTCTGTCTTCGCTTTGTTCGAGCTTGCCTGTTCGACAAGCGCAATCATCTTTTGCAAGCTCGACTCCGTCGCTGATCGTTTGACGCGCACTTCAAGCCGCCCTTCTAAATTGACCATTCCGGCGAGCACTTCATCGTGCGGTCCGACTTGACGGGGAACCGATTCGCCCGTCAATGATGCCGTATCGAGTGAACTCGATCCGATCACGACGCTCCCGTCCATCGGAACTTGTTCGCCGGCACGGACGATGATGACCGAGCCAATTGCCACATCTTCGGGACGCCGTTCGAACTCACCGTCGGGACCGAGCACACGTGCCATCGTCGGTTTCATATTCAATAATGACTGGATCGACCGACGCGACGCATGGACGGCGCGTCTTTGGAAGTATTCACCGAGTTGATAAAATAGCATGACGGCGACCGCTTACGGATATTCTCGAATTGCGAACGCTCCAATCGTCGCAATCGTCATTAAAAACTTCTCATCGAACCATTCGCGATGCCATACGTTTCGTGCTGCCGCATAGACGACATCATAGCCGGCGACCGCATAAGCAACCACATATAACGGCAGTGATTCAGTCAAGAGAGCGAGCACAAGCAGGCTGAGGGCGATACCAAAGCGCCACAACAAATGGTTAGGTGCTTGCTCGATTTGATCAGTTTTCACGAAATGCGCACCCGGTTCAATCCGCCCCATCGTCTCTTCAATTGAACGGAGCCCTGTTTCACGCTCGGCCGGATCAATCCATTCGATGATCATCCGGCTCGTCGCAAAGTCGATTTGACAGGATGCGACACCGGTCTGCTCCGAGACGCTTTTCTCGATCTTCGCCGCACAATTTGTACAAGTTATACCTTCGACTGGTAAGACGTCACGTGATTCCATCGCTCATCCTCCTACTTCATTCAAACGTTTATTTGAATATATCGTAACGCTGATTGGAAGAGAACACAATAAAAAAAGTGTCTACTGTGTTGTCGCAGTAGACACTTCTCAAAGACCTGATTGCTGTTCGGCACTATGCGCCATCGCGATTTCGACGAGAAGGCGAACGTGCTCGTCATCTAATGAGTAATAAACAACTTTCCCATCTTTACGATATTTTACGAGCCCTTGATCGAGGAGCGTCCGTAAATGATGCGACGCGGTCGCGGTCGAGTGTCCGATCACGGCGGCGATGTCACAGACACATAATTCTTGCTCGAGCGTCAGGACGTACAGCACTTTCAGTCTCGTCGGATCAGCGAACGCCTTAAACAACCGACTGACTCGGTTCGCATCCAATCGCACAAGTGCCTGTTGCAATACAGCCACGTCTTCACTTTGGATGGCGATTGTTTCGCATTGTGGTGCCTTCATCCGTGTCACCTCATTTCGTATAATTTCATTTTAGCAAATCCAAACAGAAAAATCTGTTATAGATTATAATTGACTTAAACACAACTGTTATAATACAATGAATACAACTTAACAAACGCACGCATACTTAAAGGAGGCGCTTTATATGAATGAATGGGCAAGCCGACTCGAATCGTCAGTCGAATTTTATCGGAAATTACCAGATAAGACGTGTCAAGAATGCGGACAACATATGGATGAGCAGTGTGAGTCTTATGAAAGCACATGCGCATCATGTGCTGAAAAGCTTCAACTCGCTGAACAATAAACAATCCCTCGGAGTTTCCGAGGGATTGTTTATTGTTCAAATTGGTAGCCGAGGTAGGCGGCAATTAAACCGAAGACATACGTCGCGAATAAGTATAAACCAAAGCGAAGCCAATCTTTCGTCACGAACCGCATCACTTCGAGTTTGAACGTCGAGAACGTCGTGAACGAACCGAGGAAGCCGACGCCGATTCCGAGTCCCACCATCGAAGGTACAGGGGCCGCATACAAATATCCGAGCCAAAACGATCCGGTCACGTTCACGAACAAAGTCGCCCAAGGAAAGACCGACGTCGTCCATACTTTAACGAGCTGACCAATCCCGAAGCGGGCCATCGCCCCGAAAAAGGCACCGATCATCACTGTCACAATAGTCATCACGCCTCCCCATTTCGCTTCACAAAACGCCGTAATCGTCTTCTTCCTAGCTTATAGCCTAACCACGAGCTGAACAGGCCGAGGACGATGCTCAGTGTCACATAGGTGAGCGCTCCGATCAGGTTCCCTGACTCAATCATCACAATCGTCTCGACACTGAACGTCGAGAACGTCGTGAACGAACCGATAAACCCTGTACCGAGCGCCGTAATGACCATCGGTGAGAGCCGTCCAGTTTGAAACAAGTAATGGGTGAGCCAACCGAGTAGAAAACTGCCGATCAAGTTGACGGTGAGCGTCCCTAGCGGAAATGTACCTGTAAACAACGTATGCATCCCTATACCGACCCCATACCTTGCTAGCGCTCCAAGCGCTCCTGCTAAACCAACGTAAACGTAGAGCACGACCGTTCCTCCTTACGAAAAGACACCTGCCGCGAAAACATCGCCCGGCAGGTGTCTGCATTTCTTCTCAAATTATAACAAGCCCTCTTGCATTATGAAATAGGAGTCGGTGCGAATACAGCCTCGATCGCCGTGAACGCCTCATCGAGTTCTTCTTTCGTGATGACAAGCGGTGGCGCGAGTCGAATGACCGTCTCGTGCGTCTCCTTGCAGAGCAAGCCCCGCTCTTTAAGCGCCTCACAATAAGGACGAGCCGCTTCCGTCAACTCGATCCCGATGAATAGACCGCGGCCCCGGACTTCTTTAATGCGTGGGTTGTCGATTGACTTTAAACGGTCCATAAAGTACGTCCCGAGTTCGAGCGAACGCTCCGGAAGCTGTTCTTCTTCAAGCACCTCGAGCGCAGCGATCGATACCGCCGCCGCGAGCGGGTTCCCCCCGAACGTCGACCCGTGCGACCCTGGATTGAACACTTGGAGGACGCTTTCGTTAGCAGCCACACACGATACCGGGAAGACACCGCCACCGAGTGCTTTTCCGAGGATATACATATCGGGATCGACGCCTTCCCACTCGATCGCGAACCATTTTCCAGAGCGGCCAAGACCTGACTGAATCTCGTCTGCGATGAACAACACGTTGTTCGCCTTACACAGTTCAGAAGCCCGCTTCAAGTAACCCGCCGGCGGGATGATGATACCCGCTTCCCCTTGAATCGGTTCAACGATGAACGCTGCCGTGTTCTCCGTGATCGCCGCCTCGAACGCGTCGATGTCTCCGTACGGCACGACTTTGAAGCCTGGGAGGAGCGGTCCGAAACCGCGCTGATAGTCCGCTTCTGTCGACATCGACACAGCCGCCATCGTCCGTCCATGGAAGTTGCCGGTGCAGACGATAATCTCGGCTTGCCCCGGAATTTGTTTGACCTCATAGGCCCAGCGCCGTGATGCCTTGACCGCGGTCTCGACCGCTTCGGCACCGGTGTTCATCGGTAACACCATTTCTTTATTTGTAAGCGCTGCCACTTTTTTGTAGAAGCGACCTAGCTGATCATTGTAGAAAGCACGTGACGTCAACGTGATCTTGTCGGCCTGATCTTTTAACGCTTGAATGATTTTCGGATGACAATGCCCCTGGTTGAGAGCCGAATACGCACTCAACATATCCATGTAACGATTTCCTTCCGGGTCCGTCACCCAAATCCCCTTCGCCTCCGAGATGACGATTGGAAGCGGATGATAATTGTGCGCCCCGAACTTCTCTGTCAATTCAATCACTTCTTGTGTTTTTGACATTTGATTTCCCCCTTATGAAAAAAACTACCTTACTCCTTCAGTATATGATGACTGTCTTTCTTTTGACAACGACGAGCTTGCCCGTTCCTTGAGTTGGGAAAATAAGGTACACTGAACGTATAGTACGACTTATTTGATGCAGATTGGAGGAATTTGTATGGCTTCATTGCGTGATTTGCCGATTGATACGTTCATCGATGCCCTATCGATCCCATGCTGTTACATCGATTTTGACGGCACCGTCCTCCTTTGGAACGAACAAGCAGAGACGCTGTTCGGTTGGGAGCGTGACGAGTTACTACACCACGCACTACCCGTCGTCCAACATTTAGAACAGGCGCTTGAAACGTGGTCACCATTGCTCCTTCAATATCCATTCTCAACGACGGCGTTGACGGCGTTTAAACATAAAAACGGCTCGGTCGTCTATGCGACCGCTTACTTACAAACTTTTTCAATCAACGACATCAACGGCTATTTTTTAGCCTTCCTACCGAAAGGCTTCGGTCCGCTCATCAGCAGCGAGCAGTTCAACCTGCTCCACCACTTCCAAGCGATGATCGAGCATTCGACTTATTATTTGGCAGCCAACGCTCGTGGCGAGATCACCGAGATCAATCCGCTGTTGTGCGACTTGATCGGGGCACCTGACCAACAATTCATCGGTCGTAACTGGTTCGAGCTCATTCACCCCTCTTTTGAAGATGATCCGCTTGCGGGTGTGGTACGTCAAGCGCTCACGACCGATCAAATTTGGAACGGCGAGATGCCGATTCGGTCGCAACGACATGTGACAAACATCTGCTGGCTCAACTTGACGATTGTACCGATTTTAAGTGAAGACGGCGAAATCGCCCAGTACACGGCGTTTGGTTTCGACGTGTCTGATAAGAAACGTCTCGAACAAGAAGTGAACTACCTCGCCTATCACAACGATTTGACCGGGCTGTTAAATAAAAAAGGGCTCTTGCGCCAATATGCGCACTCACTTACTGACGTGAAAGAACATAACGGGTTGTTGCACGTCGCCCTCTTCGATATCGATCGGTTCAAAATTATTAACGAGTCGTTCGGTTCACGCGTCGGCAATGAACTGTTGCTCCAAATTAAAGACCGGGCTGAACGCTTCCTGCCCCAGTCGAGTGTCATGTTCCATCCTTCGGGCGGCTTGTACGGCATTCTTTTCTTTGAACAATCAAAAGAAGAAGTGTTCCAGCTGCTTCGTCAACTGCAACACGAACTGCAACGACCGTTCCGGATTTACCACCATTCGATCATGTTATCGATCTCGATCGGTTGCGTGTTCTACCCGTCGGCCACTAATTCGTTGGACGAGCTGTACACCCGGGCCGAGAGCGCTTTGTTCAAAGGCAAGCGCATCGGTGTCGGGACGATCCAATTCGTCACGAAAGACATGGACGATGCGTTCTCAAGACAAATCCATATCGAAAAAGCGCTGTACCAAGCGCTCGAAGAAAAACATTTTTATCTCGAATACCAACCGAAGTTCGACTTGAAAACGGATAAGCTGATTGGATTTGAGGCGTTACTGCGCTGGCATCACGACCAACTCGGGCAAATCCCGCCTTCGGAGTTCATCCCGCTCGCTGAAGAGATGGCGCTGATCGTCCCGATCAACAACTGGGTCATTCTTGAGGCCACCAAGCAACTGAAAGTGTGGCAACCGCTCGTCAATCATCCTCTATCGATGGCGGTCAATATTTCGCCGAACCAGTTCCGCAGCGAGAGTTTCATCAACACGCTCCGAAACATCAAGCAACAACTCGACTTGAACCCGTCCGACGTCATCCTCGAGATCACGGAAAGTCTCGTCATGCAACAGACGGAGGAAACCATCGCTCGGATGAATCAAATCAAACGGCTCGATTACCGCCTGTCGATCGACGACTTTGGAACCGGCTTCTCGTCGCTTCAATACTTGAAATCGTTCCCGGTCGACGAGCTGAAGATCGACAAAGTGTTCCTCGACGACTGGTTGACGTCGAAGTCTCACTTACTCGACGTCATCGTCCATCTCGGTAAGAGTTTGAACCTTCACGTCGTCGCCGAAGGCGTCGAAGACCAAATCATGCTCGACCATTTAAAAGAGACCGATTGCGACTCGTTCCAAGGATTTTTATACGCCAAACCAATGCCACCCGACCAAGTCGTCCGGTTGCTCACGAATAACGAGACATAAAGAAGCACCGGTCGTCATCTCGACGACCGGTGCTTCTTTTGATTAGAGGCTAATGGCAGCCGTCCATAGTCCGTACACACCATAAGTCGCCGCGAGGATGATGACAGTCGCAATCGCATACTGAATCCCGCTTAGGAACTTCCGTCCTTGCTCCCGTTCTGCGAGCATGAAAACGAAGATTCCCGGCGCATACAAAATCATTGCGATGAGCATGTATTCAATCCCGGATGCGTAGAGTAACCATGCCGCGTAGAGCGAGGCGACACTCGAAACGAGGACCATTTTCCGAACACCAGTCCGCCGTGCCTCTTTCCAGCCGAACAAGGCCGAGAATAAGTAAGGCACGAGCGCGGCGATACCGGCGATGCTCGAGAGCACCAAGTACGTCTGTTCCGAGAACAAGGCGATGACCGTGACTGCTTGCGTGAACGCTTGCGTGATGAACAAGGCGCTCACCGGCGTATCATTTCGATTGAGCCGATTGAACAATTTCGGGAACACACCGTCCCGGCTCGCCACGTAGGAGATCTCCGTCGCCAATATCGTCCACCCGAGCAACGCCCCAGCGAGCGACACGAGCAGACCGATATTGATGATCGTCGCACCGACCGGACCGACGACCGCTTCGAGCACGTACGCCATCGACGGTTCCGGGAGCGCCGTAAGTTGTTCTTGCGTCATGACGCCGAAGGAGAAGATTGAAATCATCATGTAAATCAACAGCGTCCCGATGAGGCCGATCACCGTCGCCCGCCCGACATCGCGCTTATTGCGCGCCCGCGACGATAAGACGACCGCGCCTTCAATGCCGACAAACGCCCAAAGCGTCACGAGCATCGTCGATTTCACTTGGGGAAACACGTGCGACCAACTGAACCCGGACTCTCCCCAAACATTGATTTGGAACGTCTCAATCTGGAACGCAAACAAAATGAGCACGATGAACAAGAAGATCGGGACGAGCTTCGCGATCGTCGTGACGATGTTCAAGAGCGCCGCCTCCTTCATCCCTCGAGAGATGAGCCAGAACAGCCCCCAGATGAAGAACGCGCTCATCACTAACCGGAACAATCGATGCTCTGCTGAAAAAATCGGGAAAAAGTAACTGAGCGTGCTAAAGATCAGCGTGATGTTCGCTACCGTCCCAATCCAAGCGGACATCCAATAACCCCAGCCGCTATTGAAGCCGACGAACTTCCCGAACCCTTCTTTGGCGTAGGCATAAATCCCACCCTCAAGTTCAGGACGTGAATCCGCCAAAAATTGGAATACGAACGCCAGCATAATCATACCGACCCCTGTGATGGTCCAGCCGATCATCACTGATCCGACCCCGGCACCTTGGGCCATCGCGCCTGGTAAGTTAAAAGCTCCTCCGCCAATCATCGTCCCGACGACCATGGCAGCGAGCCCGAAAAAGCCGATACCGGCTGATTGTGACTTCATTCAAAGACCTCCAAAATAATTAGCTGTAAACGAATAACTATGCGTAAATAATGTATAATCATCCGATGATTTTCTCATTCTACTGAATAAAGGAACGTTTAGATAGGTGTTTCAGTAATGTTTATATTTTCGAATAATTTAAAAAATTTCATTGCGCATTCATTCTGTTTGTAGTTTAATTGCAATATATTCGAAACAATCAGAATTTTCGGGAGGTTAGACAATGCGGAATAAAAAATGGTTAGCTTTATCGGGTGTCGCTTTGCTTGCCACAGCAGCATGTGGCGGTGGAGAAGAGGCAACAGATTCGTCTGATGGGTCGTCATCAAGTGACGCGAAAAAAGAAGTCACGCTCGTTTCGGCAACTGATTTGCCACAGCTTGACCCGACGCTCACGACCGACTCGACATCGATCATCGTGACAAACAACGTCTTCGAGGGACTGTATCGTCTCGATGAGAACAACCAACCGGTACCAGGTATTGCTGAGGACGTCGAGATTTCGGAAGACGGTCTTACATACACATTTAAATTACGTGACGCCAACTGGTCAGACGGCTCACCTGTCACAGCTGAAGACTTTGTCTACTCGTGGAAACGCGCCCTCAATCCCGAAACAGGTGCAGAGTACGCATACATCCTTCAAGACTTGAAGAATGCCAACAAAATCCTCGGCGGCGAAGCTGAACTCGATTCACTCGGTGCGAAAGCAGTCGATGAGAAGACGCTTGAAGTTCAATTGGAAGCACCGGCTCCATACTTCCTCGGGTTGACAGGATTCCCGACGTACATGCCGCAAAAACAAGAGTTTGTCGAAGAACAAGGCGAGTCGTTCGCGACGGCCGTCGATAAAACGCTCTACAACGGCCCTTACGTACTTGATAGCTGGCAAGACAACGAAGGTTGGGTTTATAAAAAGAACCCGGATTACTGGGACGCTGAAAACGTCAAGATGGACACGATTAACGTCAAAGTCGTCAAAGAAGTCGCGACCGGTGTCAACTTGTTCGAATCAGGTGAAGTCGACTATACACTCTTGTCTTCTGAATTCGTTCCACAATTCCAAGAAGCAGAAGAGTTTAAAACACGTGCTGACGCACGGATCAACTTCCTTCGTTTCAACCAAAAGAATGAAGCACTCCAAAACGTGAATATTCGTGAAGCGTTGGCGAAAGGTTTCGACAAGCAAGGCGTAACCGACGTCATCTTGACAGACGGTTCACAGCCGGCCAACTTCATCGTCGCTAAGGACTTCACGTTCACGGAAGACGGCGCGGACTTCCGCGAGAAGTATCCTGATCTTCAAAGCTACAACGTCGACGAAGCGAAAGCTGCCTGGGATAAAGGACTTGCCGAGCTCGGCGTCGAGACGATCGAACTCGAGTTCCTCTCGCGTGATGAAGAAGCGTTCAAGAAAGTCAACGAGTACATCAAAGGTGAACTCGAGAAGAACTTGCCTGGACTCACACTCAACATCAAACAACAGCCGTTCAAAAACTTCCTCGAGCTTGAAGGTGCAGGCGACTATGATATCTCTGCTGCCGGCTGGGGCCCTGACTATCAGGATCCAATGACGTACCTCGACATGTGGATCACAGACGGTCCGTTCAACCGGATGGCGTACTCGAACGATGAGTACGATCAGTTGATCCAAAGCGCGAAGAAAGAAGCTGATCAAATGAAGCGTTGGGAGACGATGCAAGAAGCTGAACGCATCCTGCTCGAAGACGACTTCGCGATCGCACCGATCTACCAAAAAGGTGAAGCTTACCTCGAGCGCTCAAACATTCAAAACATGTACCGCCATCCGTTCGGAGCTGACGCTAGCTTCAAGTGGTTGGACGTTAACTAAAAAACAAATCCTGTCGCATAGCGGCAGGATTTGTTTTTACATTCCATACAAAAAAGATGTGTGTCACATGATTCGTGACACACATCTTTTCGGATTGTCAGACGAGCTGTTTACGCTTCACGCTCAGCACGCATTTCTGACGGCACTTGGCCGCGCTTCGAGATGACTTGAGCGACGACCAGCGCGACGACGAACGTCGCGAACGCCGCGAAGAATCCAATCCACATCGAGCTTGTGATCCCTAGTACCAAGTAACCGACCGCCGACACTCCTGCCGCGATCAACGCGTACGGGAGTTGTGTCAACACGTGGTCGATGTGGTGCGACCCGGCACCCGTCGAACTGAGGATCGTCGTATCCGAGATCGGTGAACAGTGGTCACCGAACACGGCACCTGCGAGCACAGCGGCAAGTGTTGGGAGCAACAGCTCTGGGTCGACTGCCATGATCAAATCAGCACCGATTGGTAGCATGAGACCGAACGTCCCCCAGCTCGTACCTGTCGAGAACGCCATGAGACCGGCGATCGCGAACAAGATGAGCGGCAAGTATGACGCCGCGATCGTATCCGTGACGAAGCTTGCCAAGTAATCACCGGTTTTCATGTCACCGATGACGGCGATGATCGTCCAAGCGAACAGCAAGATGAGCACGGCTGGCCACATGGCCCGGATACCGGCCCACGCTGCATGACCGTAGTCCACAGCCGGAATGTTGCGACCAATCAGGAGCAAGAACGCCACGATTAAACTGATGACCGCTCCGGCAACGAGCGAACGCGTCACGTCCGTCGATTCAAACGCACCGAGCAGCGAGAAGCTTTGACCGTCGGCAGCGAGCGCTTGACCACCTGTATAAAGCATGGCCGAGACGGTCGCGATGATCAAGACGATGATCGGGACGATCAAGTCGCGGACTTTCCCACCATCATGTTCTTTAATGTCTTCACTCATCCCCATCGGCGCACCTTTCGACACGTCGTAGAGCTCGCCTTTAAGCGCACGTAGCTCGTGCGTTCGCATCGGTCCGATGGCAAGCCCTGTGAAAGCGACGTACCCAGTCAACATGAGTGCGAAGATGGCATAGAAGTTCATCGGGATGATTTGAATGAACGCCGAGAACGACGAGTAGCTATCAATCGAATACTTCGCGAGAATACCAGCGATGATGGCGATGATGTAGGCTCCCCAGCTCGAAAGTGGGCTGATGACACAGACTGGAGCGGCCGTCGAGTCGATCGTATACGCGAGTTTAGCGCGCGATACTTTCTTCCGGTCCGTCAGCGGTCGGCTAATGTTCCCGACAGCGAGACTGTTGAAATAGTCGTCGATGAAAATCAAGATTCCAAGACCGAACGAGACGAGGCGCGCGCCGCGCGCCGTTTTGACGTTAGAAGCCGCCCATTCACCGAACGCGCGAGCACCGCCCGATGTTTGAATGATTGACGATAAAACACCAAGCAAGAGCAAGAACGCGATCAAGAGCACGTTCCATTCGTTTATGGCCCCATCCGCCCAGAACAAGGCGATGACGTTCGACCATAAGTACTGAATCGATTCAAGCGGATTGAAGCTATGAAGGAGCAAGACCCCTGCGATGATCCCGACACCGAGTGACGGAATAACTTTCCTTGTTGTGATCGCCATAATGATGGCGAGTAGTGCCGGCACTAACGAAAGCACCGATGTTGAATAATCTACCATGCTGATTTCCTCCTCTTCTGTTTGAGATGAGGCCCCCCAATGCTTAAAAAAACGCAAAGCGAGGGCATCGGCAACAAAGCCGACACCCTCGCTGGATGTTCCGTCTTTCTTAGCCGACTTGGAGCGCTCCATACGTAATATATGTATGGCAGTCCGACGAGTATTTCCCGTCAGCCCAGCATAAAGTCAGAGACATGACTTTACACTTCGGCGATTCTGCCTTTCTGTAGTCTTCACCGTTGTCATCCTCGGACTACTTACTCATCAGCATCGCACCTCTACCTCATCGATAGCACGAATATTCATTTAAAGTTACGTCTAAATTATCATAGGTTACAGTAACATATCAATAGTTTTTTTAGTCACGGACGATTTGTTTTAATACAGCGAGCGCGGCTTGGTCGTTTGACTCAACGGCTTTAAAGAAATCACTAAAGAAGTGATAAAGCACGAACCGTTCGGCATGCGATGACGTATGATCTTTGATCGTCAATAAAATAAGACGGCGCAACCGTCGCTTCGTCTGCGTCTCGCTAGGTAATTCTTCACACCGGTCCTTGAAGGCACGATACACAGAATTGATCAAATCCTCATGTTCATCATACGACCGGTTGTAAGCAACTTGTTCCATCTGTTATATCCCCCCTTTCAATTTGTACCGATGAAACTTGTTGTAACTATATCAACTTAAGCGCACGCATTCAAACGTTTCGGGTTGGTCTTTACGAAAATCATACGTTAGACCGAGTCAATTTCCGATAAATGAGAACGTTGTCACATCAAACAGTCCCATGTCCGTCAATTTCAAGTCGGGAATGACGGGGAGTGCCAGGAACGACATCGTCAAATACGGGTTGAAGTGACGATGAGCCCCGACGACGTCAAGTGCGTCGTTCAGCTGTTCGAGCACGTCTGCGACTTCATGATACGGACGCCTCGTCATGAGCCCTCCAATCTCGAGCGGCAAGACGGCAAGCACTTTCCCTTCCGAGACGGCGACGACACCGCCACCGACCTTCTCGAGCGTCTCTGCAGCAAGTAACATGTCTTCCGGGCTGACACCGGCAATGACAAGGTTATGGCTGTCGTGGGCGACCGTCGCTGCGAGCGCACCACGTTTGAGTCCAAAGCCCGTCACCGGTGCGAGCGCCATATGGCCCGTCCCGTGATGCCGCTCGATGACGGCGAGCGTCACGATGTCCTCGGTAAGATCAGCGCCCGATTCATCCGGGTTGAACACGTGGCGGACACGCTTCGTCAACAGGCTGTTCGGCAACACTTGAATCACGTCGACCGCTTCTTCCTTGATCGGCAGGCGGAACGAGTCAGTTGTCAGGTCCGGGAGTTTGAGCTCACCTTTCATCGGCTTCGGCACTTCAACCCCTTCGGCCTCGAACGTGGCTTTCCCCGCTCGCGCGACTGCCGTACCATCGACGTAGACGGTTTCGATGTTAACCGATTCGACGTCTGACAAGATAACAAAGTTCGCTTTTTTGCCCGGCGCGATCGCACCGACGTCTTTCAAGCCGTATGCTTCAGCCGCATGAAGGCTGGCGATGGCGTATGCCGTCTCCGGCTTGACGCCCTGACGGATTGCCATGCGGATGTTATAGTCGATACCACCTTCTGCCACGAGATCATCGAGGTGCTTGTCGTCCGTACAGAACAAGAAGCGGTGGGCATTACTTTCGGTGATGGCCCGACTCACTTTCTCGACGTTCCGCGCGACCGATCCTTCGCGAATCTGGACGTAAAAGCCACGACGGACCCGCTCGATCGCCTCTTCTGCCGTCGTGCATTCGTGGTCGGTCATGATGCCGGCTGTCCGGTACACGTTTAACTGATCAGGATTGAGGCCTGACGCGTGACCATCGACGACTTTCCCCGCGAGTTCCGTTTGCGCGATTTTTTGGAGCATGTCCTCGCTGCCGGCTTCGACCGATGGATAATCCATCACTTCCCCGAGACCGTGCACTCCAGGGTCCCCTAAAAATGGCGCAAGATCTTCGGCATACAGTTTGGCGCCCGCGTGTTCGAACGGCGTCGCCGGGACGCAGCTCGGTAGCATCATCCGGACGTCGAGCGGCAATCCGTTCGCATCGGCAAGCATATACTCGATCCCGAGCGCACCGTTGACGTTCGCGATCTCATGTGGGTCGGCGATGACCGTCGTCACACCGAGCGGCAGGACCGCTTTCGCAAACTCATGCGGAGGCACCATCGACGACTCGATGTGAACGTGTGAGTCGATGAATGACGGAGCGAGCGTCCAAGACGGGTCATGATATTCCGTCTCCCCTTCGTAACCTTCTCCGATGGCGACGATATAGCCCGAGTCGATGGCGACATCGGTGCGAATCGTCTCGCGGCTATAGACGTCGATGACCGCGACGTCCTTAAAGACGACCGCCGCTTTCTTTTTCTTGGCGGCAATGTCGATCAAATGTTGTTTTTCCATCTGTCTGTCTCCTTTTGCAACGTATTTTACCTATCTTATCAAGAATAATCTTTCGGACGCAATTTCTTTTTGTAGTTGTGCGACAATGGGAGCATATCTAGTTGAAAGGGGTTACACATATGCAATACAAATTAGGAGACCTGATCCCACATGTCGACGAGACGGTATTCGTCGCACCTGGCGCCCACGTCATCGGTGACGTCACGATCGGAGCCCATTCCGGTGTTTGGTTCAACACCGTCATCCGTGGAGACGAGGGCCCGATCCAGATTGGCGCTTATGTCAATATTCAAGACGGGTCGATGATCCATCAATACGAAGGATCACCGACAATCATCCATGACCGTGTCTCGATCGGCCATATGGCGATGATTCACGGTTGTGAGATCGAGGAAGGCTGTCTCATCGGGATGCATGCGACCGTGCTTGACGGTGCCAAAGTCGGGAAAGGCTCGTTCGTTGCCGCCGGTGCACTCGTCACCCCGAATATGCAAATTCCGGAAGGTGTCATGGTCATGGGCGTACCAGCCAAAGTCGTCCGTCCGCTCAATGACGAAGACCGCTTCATCATGGAACGGACCGTCAACAAGTATGCGAAGCGGGCCGAGCAGTACTTGACGACGTGTGAACCGTTAACACCGACACAAAGTTTGTGAAAGCGTTTACAAGATTCATAAATTGTTAACGATTACCCCGATTTTTCTTCATGTTTCCCTTGTATACTGAGGATGTAGTCAAGCCGACGTGTCGAAAGGGGCCAATTGTATGTATCCAAACCATGCACAACTCATGTTAGACCTGTACGCCTCGTCCATTAACCCAAGCTATTGCCTTCACATCGATGATTCGTTCGATGATACGCTAAAAGGTACACATCGAGAGGTTTGGGAACGGATGCAATTGGATAATGCTATAGAAGAAGAAACTCAAACTGGGGGAAAGTAATCACCATGATTCCGACGAATGTCATTCAAAACTGGCTTGCTGGCAAGCTCAAAAAATAAACTGAGACGTTTTTAAACGTCTCAGCCTATTTATACATCCAGCTCGAGTGCGGCCACGCCGCACTCGAGCTTTTTCATGTTCACTCAAAGATCGTCAAACACGCATCAAGCGACTGCCGCGCCTTCGTCGACGGGACGTCTTCAAATCGTCCGAGTTGGAGCAGACCGACGAACGTCTCCCCGTCCGCACCGATCATCTCCTGCAGGCGAGCGTCTTCGAAGATACCGCCCGTCCGCCAGACGAGCCCGATGTTTTGCTCGGCACAGAGCAAATGGAAGTTCTGGATGAACGTCGCCGTCGCGAGCAGTGCATCCTTTTGCCCTTTCTCCGTCTCAAACGGCTTCGTCGTTACGTACACACACGCCGCCGCGTTGCGGATCCGTCCGGTAATCTTCTCTCGCTTGGCCTCAGGACCGTCTTGAAACGCCGGTTCGAGCGCGTCTAACAACACGCCTTTCCCGTCACCGTTGAACAAATAAAGATTCCACGGCTCGACTTTGTTATGAAACGGCGCTTGGTGGGCCGAGGTGAGCAACTGATACAGCAATGCCGTATCAAGCGGTTCCTCTACAAACATCCGAATCGTCCGCCGCGACTCGATCAACTGTTGTCCGACTGTTTTCTCCATTAGAAATCACTTCCCCTGATGTAGTCTTTTTCATCATAAGTGAAAATGGTTCTCACGTGTAGCAATTTGACCGAAAATCATGGGAACTTGATAGCTCATCGTCCCGTATATAGAAATGACTAGATTGTTCTTTTGATTGAAACTTGTACTACGTTTGAAGACGATACAAATAAGGAGAGGATCACCGTGACCCCACGTTTCAAATCGTTTCTATTATGTACGCTCTCGCTCGTCATCTTTACAACAGCATGTCAATCCGCGACATCGTCACCTTTGACGATTGACATGAAGAGCGAAGAAGAACAACGCCAAGTCGTAGACAACTTCGCGTTCGACGATTATAAAGCACTGTTTGACGACGTCATCACCGAAGCAAACCAGTTCGACGTTGAGGAACCGCTTCGAAAGTGGGTGATTCGGACATTGTCCCAAGAGAAACTGTATTATGAAACCGACTTGACGAATGAACAAGTCATCACGCTCTCAACCGAAGCGATGAAACAAAGTATCGCATGGAAAACGGTCGCAAAAGAGAAGTACAACATTCACGTAACGGAAGAAGAGATTGACCGTTACATTCAACAAGGCCCGGATCGGAGTGATTTACCGAGTCATCTCGCCTACGCGAGCGCCCTCGGCTTGTCGCTGCACCAACTAAATCATCAGTTCGATCGAGACCTTTATGAAAAGAATACGATTTGGCTAAAGTTGAAACTTGAGTTGGAAAAGAAGTACCAGACAGACGACAACAACGAGCTCGTTGATCGATATGAAGCGGAAGTCAACGCACAACTAGATTAACCTGATAGATCGACTCGGTAAGGCCGCATCGGTCGTTCATACGAAAAGGGATTCAGTCGTTTTTATGACTGAACCCCTTTTCTTTATCTGCCTACAAAATTATGTCGATTGTCCAATCACTTCACACGCGACCAAGTCTTCAAGTGTCTGTCTGCGGACGACGAGACGATGTGTCCCGTCTTTCACGAAGACGACGGGCGGGCGGAGCATTTGGTTATAGTTGCTCGCCATCGAGAAGTTATAGGCGCCTGTCGCTTTAACGAGGAGAAGATCCCCGGCTTCAACCGGCGGGATGAGCGAACGGTTCGAGATGATGTCTCCCGACTCGCAGCATGCCCCGACGATCTTCGCTTCAAGCGTCTTCGCTTCATCCATCCGCGTCGCCGCAATGACGTCATATTCGGCATCATAGAGGGCAGGGCGGATGTTGTCTGTCATGCCGCCGTCGACCGAGACGTATGTGCGGACACCGCTCACGTCTTTGACCGTCCCGACTTCATACAGCGTCGCACCGGCGTTGGCGACGAGCCAACGTCCCGGCTCGATGCCGATTTTCGGGAGCCGTAGACCGAATCGCTCCACTTCTGAAACGAGCGTATCCATCACTTGCGTCATCGTAGCGGCAAAGTCGAGCGGGTCGTCCGTCTCGAGATAGGCGACGCCGAAGCCACCGCCGATGTTCAACACATCAGCCGTAAAGCCGGTCTCCCGACGAATCGTCTCGATGAAGTTGACCATCGTCTTGACCGTATTGATGAACAGCGTCGGTTCTTGAATCTGTGACCCGACGTGACAATGGATCCCTTTCAGATGAAGACGTTCCGCCGCGAGTGTTTCCCGGACCGCTTCGAGATACGTGTCGTCATGCGTCGGGAAACCGAACTTCGTATCGACCCCACCCGTCTGGATCGCCTCGTGGGCGCCTCCGACGACTTGCGGGACGATGCGGAGCAAGACGTCGACATCGACATCATGCTTTACGGCGAGACCCGAGAGCAGACCGATCTCACGCATGTTGTCGATCGTGAAATGGCTGATGCCGTTCTCGAGCGCGAACGAGATGTCTTGCACCGTCTTATTTGACCCGTGAACGTGAATCCGGTCAGCCGGGACACCAGCATGGAGCGCGACGAACATCTCACCGCGTGAGACGACGTCGATGCTCAAGCCCGCCGTCATGACTTTCTCATACACGGCCGCGATCGACATCGCCTTTGACGCATAGAGCGCGTACGTGTTCGGATACTTATCTAAAAATGCGCTCCGGACGAGCCCGAGCCGAACTTCAAGTTCTGGCTCGCTCATGATATAGAGCGGTGTCCCGTACGTCGCTTGAAGTTCTTGGACGGATACGCCCTCGATCATACAAACGGATTGGTTGCTGGTGTACATAAAATGCCTCCTTCAAAGCGATGCGGGACACGCCATGAGCGTGCGCATAGTTGTTCCGAGTTATTGGCGTGCCCGGTCCGGGTCACGTCATCGATCTTCGTCTCATTACCGTACAGCTCGACCCGGTCACCGATTTGAACCGTCTCGTCGACGCGGAGGAAGCTGTGGCTCATGAAAATATTGCTGACGAACGGGAACGCCCGTCCATTAATGTGGACCGGCAAATGCCGGCGGGCCCGCATCAAGCCATCGCCATATCCGACTGACAATACGGCGATCCGCTCTTTCGACGGTGCCGTGTAGCCCGTCCCGTAGCCGACGTGTGCGCCGGCCTCGATGTCGTGCACGGCAACGACTTTCGTCTCCCAATAAAACGCCGGGACGAGCCAATCGACCGCCTCGACCGATGAGTAGCCGTAGAGAAAGATTCCGACCCGGACGTGCGTGCAGTGCCCGAGACGCGGATCGGCTTGAAGCGTCGCCGCGCTGTTGGCGGCATGGACGACTTCAAACGAATGCCGTTCGATCAGCCGCGTCGACCAGTCGGCAAACCGTTCGACATGGACACTGTGCTCGATTTCGGCGTTATCGGCGTCGGCGAGCGGAAAGTGTGTGCACAAACCGACGAGGTCGAGCTTTTCATCTTGGCAGAACGCTAAGATGGCAAGCGCTTCTTCGAACGTCTTCGCGCCAAACCGGTTCATGCCGACATCGAGCTTCAAATGAAGACGGACGCCGTCGAGCTCATGGCGTTGTGAGACGAGCCAATCGTACGAACCGATGGCGACGTCTAAACCGTCGCGATGCACGGCCGACCACTCGTAAACGGGGTTCATGACGAGGACGTTCGCCTCGGGTGCATGCACCCGGACCTCGCTCCCCTCGTCGAGCGTCGTCACCATGAAGTGACGCACCCCTTCTGCGTACAATGTCGTCACAACTGGCTCCATCCCTAAGTTATAGGCGTTGTTTTTCACGACGGCAAACACCGGTCGGCCGAGTGCCTCGATCCGACGTTTGTTCTCGCGAATCGCGTTTAAGTCAATTGTGACTCCCATACACATTGCTCCCTTATTCTTTGACTGCTTCTTTGACGAACGTGATCCAATCGCGATGTGCCGGGATCAGTCCCGTCACGGTCTCGCGGTAACGGGCGAGCATAGTCGTTGCGACCGTCTGAACCCCGCCGCCGATCGAGATATTGTCGACTTCGATGACACTCGTCACTTCAGCTGCTGTACCCGTCAAGAAGATCTCATCTGCTACATACAATTCGTCACGTCCGATATGGCGCTCAATGACCTCGAACCCTTCTTCACGGGCAAGATCGATGACCGTTTGACGCGTGATGCCGTCGAGGACGGAACAGTCGAGTGACGGTGTGAAAATTTTATTGCCTTTGACGAGGAAGATGTTGGCGACGCTCGCCTCGCTGACGTTTCCGTTCATGTCGAGGGCAATCGCTTCGTCATACCCGTCTCGGACCGCTTCTCCTTTAAGGAGTTGCGAATTCATATAGTTGGCTGCCGCTTTCGCTTGCATCGGCATCATCGTCGACGAGACGCGGCGGTATGACGCGACTTTCGCCCGGATACCGACCGTCTTGCTGAAATATTCGCCGAGCGGCCAGCATGAGATGGCAACGTGTACTTTCGTTTCCTGCGTCGGCATGAGTGCCTGCCAAGGTGTGCCGAGGAAAACGAATGGACGGATGTAACACGCTTCAAAGCCGTTGCGTTCGATCAATTCGATCGTCGCTTGTTCGAGCTCGTCGACCGTGTACGGTAGTTCGACGTGATAGTAAGCACACGAACGAACGAGTCGCTCCAAGTGTTCACGGAGTCGGAAGATGGCTGGACCTTCCTCTGTGTGATACGCTCGAATTCCTTCGAAGAACCCGCTACCGTAGTGGATCGCGTGCGTCATGATACTCGTGTTCGCGTCACTCGGCTCGATCCAAGCCCCGTCTTTCCACATCCATTGTCCATATTGTTCCATTGTTCAACTCTCCCATTCACTTTTGATATTTTCTGTCTATTATACGTTACAGGGAGCGTAAGTCATCCACTAGTTGTGTTTTTTCTGCTGTTTTTTCATCTTTTTGCTTGATGACACGGGCTGGCGTGCCGGCGACGACACTTCCTGCCGGGACGTCGACTGTGACGACACTGCCTGCTGCGACGACCGCATTCTCGCCGACACGGACACCTTCTAAGATGACCGCGTTTGCACCAATCATGACCCCGTCTTCGATGATGACCGGATCTTTTGAAGGTGGCTCGAGGACACCTGCGACGACTGCGCCAGCGCCAAGGTGGACGTTTTTACCGAGTGTGCCGCGGGCGCCGATGACGGCGTTCATGTCGACCATCGACCCGTCACCGATGACGGCGCCGATATTGATGACCGCCCCCATCATGACGACGACGTTGTTGCCGATTTGAACGTGGTCACGGATGAACGAACCTGGTTCGATACGGGCGTTCAACTTCGTCGTGTCAAGCATCGGCACGGCGCTGTTGCGGCGGTCGAACTCGAGGTGCGAGTCGGTGATGACTGACGCGTTCGCTTCAAGGAAAGCGGCCGCACGTTCAGCCGTCGTGAGGAATAATTTCGACTCGTCCGTTCCGAATGCTTTTGCTTCTTCGATTGTTAGACCTGCCAACTGACCGTTGACGTACAATTTGACTGGCGTTTCTTTCTTGGCATCTTTAATGTATTGTGCGATTTCATAAGCGTTTGTGAGTAACATGAGTGGCCTCCTCGTATAGGTTCGTTAAATTGTATAATCCGGCCGGGCGGTCGAGAATCGTCGCCGCCGCGGCGAGTGCCCCGTTCGCGAAGACGCGTTTCGACAGGGCCGTATGTTTTAATTCAAGCATTTCATCGTCTCCGGCGAAGAGCACCGTATGCTCACCGAAGATCGTGCCGCCGCGGACCGAGTGCATGCCGAGTTCGTCAGTACCTCTCGCCTCACGGCGTGACGCACGTTCGTACACCGGCGTCACGTCCCGCTTCGCCTCGATGGCACGGGCGAGCAGTTCAGCCGTCCCGCTCGGCGCATCGACTTTTTTACGGTGATGCGCTTCGATCACTTCGATATCATAACCAAGCGTGAGCGGCACGAGCTGGTCAAGCAACTGCTTCAACAGTGCGATCCCGTAAGACGTGTTATACGACTGGAAGATCGGGATCTGTTTCGATGCGTCCTCGATCTTTGCCAGTTCAGCTTCCGAGAAGCCCGTCGTAGCGATGACGAGCGGGATTTGCTTGTCTTTCCCGAACGCGAGCACGTCATCAAGCAGCGCCGGGTTCGAGAAGTCGATGACGACGTCGATCGCGGCGTCGACTTCTTTCAGTGAAACGGGATGATCGCCGCCCGCCGGTGAGACGATGGCCGCGACGTTCAAGTTTTGAGCGAGCGCGACTTCTTCAACGATCTGTCCCATCGCGCCGTATCCGTGAATTAACAAGTTCACTGTCTCACCTCATTAAACTGCTCCATCGCCGACAACAGACGTGCCTCGGCCGTCGCGCTCATCGGAACGAGCGGGAGGCGCGGCGAGCCAAATTCGAAACCGCGTGCGTTAAGCGCCGCCTTGACCGGGATCGGGTTCACTTCGGCGAACAGTTCATCGATGACCGGAAGCAAGCGGATCTGCCATGTGCGGGCCGTCTCTAAATCTCCGGCGAGAAGCGCTTCGGCGAGCGCGACTGTCGCTCCCGGATACACGTTCGAGAGCACCGAGACGACACCTTGGGCACCCCATGCCATGTACGGCAGGATTTGGTCGTCATTTCCGCAGTAGACCGGGAAACCTTCCGGCAAGTGGGCCATCATTTGTGCCATCACCGAGATGTCCCCGCTCGCTTCTTTCAACGCAGCGATGCGTGGGTGTTCGGCGAGTTCACCGACCGTTGCCGGATCGAGCGCGACGCCTGTCCGTGACGGGACGTTGTAGAGCATGAGTGGAATCGGTGACGCGTCGGCGATCGCCGTGAAGTGGGCGATCAGCCCCGCTTGGGTCGACTTATTATAGTAAGGCGTGACGACCATCGCCATCTCGGCACCAAGTTCTGCCGCCCGTTTCGTCTTGGTGATACTTAACGCCGTATTGTTCGACCCTGTCCCGGCGATGATGACGGCACGACCGGCGGCGACTTCGATCGCCTTCGTGAGGAGCGTCTCGAACTCTTCGTCTGTGATCGTCATCCCTTCGCCTGTCGTCCCCCCGATGACAAGACCGCTGACGCCTTCTTTGATTTGATCTTCAATCAATGCTTCCCACGCTGTGAGATTTAACTGACCGTCCGTTTGGAACGGTGTAGCGAGTGCTGTAGCGACTCCTGTGAACATATGATTTCCCCCTTATTTCGTAGCGACTTGCCCGATCATGCACTGGGCGATTTGAACGGCATTCGCCGCCGCCCCTTTGCGGACGTTATCGGCGACACACCAGAGATGGAACGTGTTCGGTTGCGACTCGTCGCGGCGGACGCGACCGACGTACACTTCGTCCGTCCCGTTCGCATCGAGCGGCGTCGGGTAGACGAGCTCGCTCGGGTTGTCCATGAGGACGACGCCTGGCGCGTCACTGAGGACCGCCTTCACTTCCGCGAGCGTCGCTTCACGCTCGAGCGTGACCGTGATCGAGACGGCGTGGCTGTTACGGACCGGGACGCGGACACACGTCGCCGTCACACCTAATTCTGGTGCGTTCAAAATTTTGCGTGTCTCGTCGATCATCTTCTGTTCTTCTTTCGTGTAGCCGTTCTCGAGGAAGACATCGATATGCGGCAGCACGTTATCGTAGATCGGATACGGGTAGTTTTGCGGCTCTTCACCGCGGGCGCCCCGTTCGAGGTCTTCGATGCCTTTTTGTCCCGAACCGGAGACGGCTTGGTAAGACGTATAGGCGACACGCGTCAATCCGTACACTTCGGCGAGCGGTGCGAGGGCGACGACCGATTGGATCGTCGAGCAGTTCGGATTGGCGATGAGCATCTTGTCCGGGCTCAGTTCGACTCGGTTCACTTCTGGTACGACGAGCGGGATTCCTGCTTGCATCCGGAACGCGCTCGAGTTATCGATGACGATGACCCCTTGTTCACTCAGGCGCGGTGCATACTGTTCACTGATGCTACCACCGGCCGAGAACAAGGCGATGTCGATCGCGTCTGCGTAAATCGCGTCCGACAGTTCACGGATGACGATGTCGCGACCGTTCACTTCGACTGTTTTCCCAGCCGAGCGGGCTGACGCGTATAGTAATAGTTCGTTGATTGGAAACTCATATTCTGTGAGCACGTCGATCATCTTTTGACCGACGGCGCCTGTCGCACCGATGACGGCAACGTTATACATGGTAACTCCCCCTTATAAATGGAAACGCTCCGCGATGGCCGCGACCGCCGCTTCAACGTCTTGATCGTTAATCGTGTAAGAGATGCTGATCTCTGAAGTTGTGACTTGATAGAACGGGATTCCGCTCTCACGGAACGTGGCGAACAATCCGGCTGCGACACCGGTCGCGTCACGCATGCCAATCCCGACGACCGAGATTTTCGCATGTTCGGTATGACGGTCGATTTTAATTTGTGGGAACGCCTCCGTCAGTTCGGCGAGCGCTTCTTCGAGGAACGCCTCCTCGTCAAGTGGACAAGTGAACGACAGGAACACTTCACCGTCGAACGCTGTCTGACTGATCATGTCGATATTGACGTGACGCTGTGACAACTTCTCGAAAATATCGGCAACCCCTGCCACTGAATGCGGAATATGTTTGATTGAGACGCTGAGCACGTTTTTCACGACGCTCACGCTCGTCACCGCTTTTTGTTCCATCGCCTGTGTCATATCCATGATCCATGTTCCTCCTTCGCTCGATAGCGTCTTCCCTACAAAGATGTTCACATCATATTTTTTGGCCAGCTCGACGCTGCGCATTTCCATCACTTTCGAGCCGAGCGCGCTCATTTCCATCATCTCGTCATACGAGACGGTATCTAGGCGCCGTGCCGTTTTATGGATACGCGGATCGGCCGTATAGACACCGGCGACGTCCGTATAAATCTCACAACGTTTACTGAGGACGGCGGCAAGTGCGACGGCTGTCGTATCAGAACCACCGCGTCCGAGCGTCGTTACATCCCCGAACTCGTTGACGCCTTGGAAGCCGGCGACGATGACGACGTCATTCGTTCTGAGCCTTTCTTCCAACACTTCTTTCCGGATCGCTTTGATCTTACTTTTCGTGTGAATGCCCATCGTGTCGATCCCGGCCTGTTGCCCCGTGAGCGAGATGGCGGCGACGCCTCGTGAGTTCAAGGCGATGCTGAGTAGACTGATCGTCTGTTCTTCTCCGACGGCGAGCAAGCGGTCGAGCTCACGAATCATCGGACGCTCTGTAATTTGTTTTGCGAGTGACAGGAGTGAATCGGTCGTTTTCCCCATCGCGGAGACGACGACGACGAGTTTCTCGCCAGCGACGACTCGTGTCTGTAAATATTCAGAAATTGCCTGAATCTGTTCGATTGTGGCAACAGAACTTCCTCCAAATTTTAGTACGGTTGTCATCAGGTTCCCCACTTTCATGATGTCGACCAACAGAAAAAGCGGCAGACCGGTAGGAAGCACTCTCCCTACGGTCTGCCGCTTGTACGCGCAGTTGAAAAACGATTAAAAAATCGTTCCGTAGATAGCGCTCCATGGCATTTCATCCATGGCAGTGTAGGCGTTGTTCACGACTACCCCAGCCTTCGTTCGTACGCATGCGAACGTTGACTTCGGCGAATTTCCCCTTTCGGCTCGATCCGGAATGCGTCCGTTTCAATCAAGCTTACTCATGTCATTCGCAACCTCTATCTGTCAGTTGTTAGTTTTAGTTATAACAAATGCTTTCCGGCTTGCCAACCTTTTTTTAGAAAAAAAGAAACTTTCTAAAAATAATCACCACGACTTCTTCATCATCCGATGCGGGATATCGGCGTCTAAAAACTCATCACCGAACGTCGTATAGTCGAGCCGTTCATAGAACGGGAGCGCCGTCAGTTGAGCGCCGAGCTTCAACTCATGCAGCCCGCTCTCGCGCGCCACATCCTCGATTTCGAGCATCAGCTTTTTCGCATATCCGTTCCCTCTCGCCGATGCGAGCGTGGCGACCCGTTCGACTTTGCCGACACCGTCCCCGATCGGTCGCAGCCGTGCCGTCGTCACGGGCTCCCCGTCTATCGTCCCGACGAAATGGATACAGACTGAATCGAGGTCGTCATATTCGAGCGCCGGGTCAATCCCTTGCTCGCCGATAAAGACAGCCTCCCGTACGGAACGGGCTCGTTCGATGAGCGGCGTGTCGTTGCCGTGTTCAATCGTCAACATGACACCACTCCTTCCTGTAACCGTTTGACGACTTCTGCCGTGGCCCGTTCTAGGTCGACGATCGATTCGAAGCGGGCTTGGGCTTGTTTATGACTGCCACCGCCCCGACCGATGCCAAGGTCGTCTAACGTCCGTTTTAAAAACTTGCCGATGGCGATGTCATGCGTCCCGTCATGCATGAGTAACAGTTTTTGTCCGGTATGATTGGCACCGACGGCAATCCGTCCGGTCGCCGCGATCCGTTCGACGATCATCGTCGTGAGCGTCTCCGCCTCGGTCTTGCCGATGTGCGTGATGACGTAATTGTCCTCTTGTAAGAATGCTGCGACTTTCGCCTTGGCGACCCGGGCCTCGAGCACCTTCACTTCTTTTTCACGTTCGAGTCGCGCCGTGCGCTCTTCGGCGACACGGGCCGCGACCGTCTCGTTCGTCGTCGACAACGTTTGATGGATCGCCCGTAGCGCGGTGCGCGAAGATTGGATGACCGTTAGTGCCCGCATCCCTGCGACATACGTCAAACGAACGTTCCCCCGCACTTTTTTCATCGAGGTCACTTTAATGATTCCGAGCTGGCCGGTCGTCGACACATGCGTCCCTCCGCAAGCGTTATAATCGAGTCCATCGATTTCGACGATCCGAATCGTGCCGGTGCGATCCGTCGCTTTACGTAACCGGTCATGCTCGACTTCGCCATCCTGTAATTCAAAAATGTGAATCGGTCGGTTGTCGAAGATGATCTGCTGAACGTCACGTTCTAACGTTTCGATTAACGTCCAATCGAATGATTCGGCCGCGATCTCGATCGATGACTCGTCAGCACTGATCCCAAAACTGAGCGTCTCGATACCGTATCGGTCTTCAAGCAAGGCCGTCAGCACGTGTTGCGCCGTGTGTTGGATCGAGTGGTCGTGACGTGTCGCTGCGTCGATTTGACCGATCACTACCGTTGCTTCGTCGATTGGCTCGTTGACGAGGTGCCACACGGTCGGGTCGTCACGTTGCACATCTAAAACGGCTTGTCCGCCAATCGTCCCTGTATCGGCCGGTTGTCCGCCACCTTCCGCGTAAAAATGTGTTGCTGCAAGCGCAATCCACGTGCCCCGCTCATCTTCCCGCTGCGCTGTCACCGTCGTTTCAAATTGCCATGAGTTCATATTGGTCGCCACCTTTTCTGCATGATATGTTCAGACAACTAGTCTGATTTGGTCTATAATAAGGAACACTTACCCTTAGGTCAGGAGCGATATGTATGTTACAGATTGATAAAAAGTCCCCGTTACCTATTTATTATCAAATCGAAGCCTATTTAAAGCAACAAATAGATGCTGGCGAGCTCCAACCCGGCGAATCGATCCCGTCTGAACGGGAATATTCGGAGCGGTATAACGTCAGCCGGATGACGGTGCGCCAGGCGATCACGAACCTCGTCAACGCCGGTTATTTGAGCCGTCAAAAAGGACGTGGTACGTTCGTCGCCAGTAAAAAGATCACGATGGCGCTGTCCGGTTTGACGAGTTTTTCAGAAGAAATCAAGCACCGGGGCATGCGTCCGTTCAGCCGTCTATTGTCATTCGACACGATTCCGGCCTCGAATAAAATCGCGCAGAAATTGAATGTCGCAGCCAGTACGCCGGTCTATGAGATGAAGCGTCTCCGACTCGCCGACGAGGACGTGCTCGCTTTAGAGACCGCCTATATCCCGGTCGCCTTATTGCCCGAACTGACCGAGGCAGATGCCGTCGGCTCGATTTATGAGTTCGCCGAACAGTCCGGCCTGCGTTTGAAAAACGCGACACAGACGCTCGAAGCCCGAAGCGCCGGACCTGTTGAAGCGAAGCTGTTGACCATCTCCCCGAACGCGCCCGTCCTATTGATCGACCAACGGACGTATCTCGAGAACGGCGACATGTTCGAATACAGTCGTTCTTTGTTCCGCGGCGATGCGTATTCGTTCACTGTCGCGATGGAACGCACCTAAAAAATGGTTTGCCCCGCTGAGGGCAAACCATTTTTTATTGGGCTTCGTATGTGATGCCGGACGGGTCGAGCATATAAGACTCGAGCTCCGTCTCCGTCATCGCTTCGACTTCGTTGCCGGAATCCGCTTGTTGCACACGGTACCGGACCTCGTCGAGCAACGGTTCGTTCAAGAAGTAATAGAAGTGGCCGTCATTACCACGCGCACCTTCTCCGGTCAATTGATATTGAACCGTGTTGTTGAGCGCACCGACGTCTTCGATCAAACGCATATAGTCGTTCGGTCCGAGCGTCGTCTGCATGTTGTCACCGACCGCTTTGAGCACTTTGTCATAGTTGTTGATCAATGACGTGCCGAGCGACTGCTCGAGCACGGCGTTGATGACTTCCATTTGACGTTGGCCGCGCCCGATGTCCCCGCGCGGGTCGTCATAGCGATTTCGGACATAAGCGAGTGCTTCTTCACCCGACAGCTGCTGAAGACCGGCTTCGACTTGGACGGCTTCACGGGATGCGTCATAACTCTTCTGTTCAGACGAGAACGGAACGTCGATTTCGACGCCTCCGACGGCATCGATGAAGTCGACGAAGCCTTGGAAGTTGAGCGACACGACGTGGTCGATTTCAACACCGACTAGGTCTTCAACCGTATTCGTCGACATGCGCATACCGTTGTTCGGATCCGACTCGTCCATCGATCCGAAGTAGTAGGCGTGCGTGATTTTGTCTTGATCAAGACCGGTCTTACCGTACGGGATATCGAATCCTGTGTAATCGATATTGACGTACGAGTCTCGCGGAATACTGAGCATCGTCGTCTGCTTGTCTTTCTTGTTCAAAATGACGACAATCATGACGTCAGAGCGACCGAACTCCCCTCGCGCTTTCTTTTGCGGGGAGAGGTCGGTGCCGAGCACGAGGAAACTTTCGGTGTCCTCTTTATCAAACCGGGTCGGTTCGATCGTCGGGTCGTCCTCGAGCGTCACTTGTGTGCCGGACAACATGTTGTGCGCTTTATAAAAAGCCGCCCCATACATGCTAGAGCCGACGATGACGGCAATGAGGATCAGCGAGCTGAACACTTTATAAAACGTAGACGGACCTTTACGCCGTCTACGCGCCTGGGTTCTTGAGTTCATGTTTTTCTCCTTCACGGTCGAATGATACGAGCTTCACTTATTATAGAGGAATCCTCGAGTTTTGTCGAAAACGTTTTGATGACAAACTCATTTCCATACAATTTCCCATAATCGCAACCAAAAAAACCTGGGGACGTGCGTCCCCAGGTTGAACGGTTATGAGCGGATCGAGAAGAAGCGTTCGGCTGCTTCGCTTCCGCGTGCCTGTAAAGCTTGCGCGCACTGTGAGGCCGCCTCGGTATCAAGTACGATCGTGACACTCGGATGCGCCTGCAAAATCGTCGCGGGCCAATCGACAGACGGCACACTTTCGATCATGTGATGGACCGCGTTCGCTTTTCGGTCTCCCGTTGCGACGAGAACAATCTCGCGCGCGTTCATAATCGTATCGAGTCCCATCGTGATCGCGTGCGTCGGGACTTCTTCGCTTGCATCGAAGAAGCGGCGATTCGCTTCCCGCGTCGACTCGGTGAGCGCTGTCACGTGCGTCTTCGCATCGAGCGCCGTCCCCGGTTCGTTGAACGCGATATGCCCGTTTTCACCGATCCCGAGCAGTTGCAGATCGACACCGATTGATCGGACGAGCTGTTCATACCGCTCCGCTTCAGCATCAGGGTCTTTTGCGTCACCACGCGGAAGATGGCTTTCTTTGAACGGAACATCGTTGAACAGACGTTCTTCCATGAAATGATAGTAGCTTTGAGGATGACTCGGAGCAAGCCCGATATATTCGTCCAAATTGACGCTCGTCACATGGCGGCAATCGAGCTGGTCCTGCTTGAACATTTTATACATCCCGACCGGCGTGCTCCCCGTCGCCAGCCCGAGTACGAACTCCCGTTTCCCGGCCAACCGCTCTTTAATAAGCGTGTAGGCAATCTGTTCAGCGTCCGCTGGTGTCTTCGCTACTAATATATTCATTTCACGTCCTCCTTCTCAAATCCGATGCGTCCTTGGTGAATTGTCTGCTCGACCGTCAATGACCCGTCCCAGATGACGAGATCAGCGTCAAACCCGGCTGCGATTGACCCTTTTTTACTCATGCCAAACTCCGCGGCTTGGTTCGCGGACGTCATCTTCACGGCTTCTTGAATCGTGCACCCGGTGAAGGCGATGATGTTGCGGAACGCCGCGTCCATCGTCAACACACTTCCAGCCAAGTTACCGGCTTCAAGCCGCGCCGCACCATCCTCGACGATGACCGGTTGTCCCCCGAGCTCGTAACGCCCGTCCGGAAGACCTTTCGCCCGCATCGCATCCGTGATGACGACGAGACCGTCCGCGCCTTTCAAGCGATACGCGAAATCGACCATCTCCGGACGGCTGTGAATCCCGTCCGGAATGATTTCGACCATGACGTCCCGTTCTAACAGGCAGTAACCGACCGTCCCCGGTTCACGGTGGTGCAGCCCGCGCATTTGGTTGTATAAATGTGTGCCGTGCTTCACGCCAGCCGCTTTGTTCTCGGCAAACGTCGCATTCGTGTGACCGGCTGAGCCGATGGCACCCGATTCCATCATCGCCCGCTCAAGCTCTCGTGCGCCCGGGCGTTCTGGTGCGTACGTGACGAGTCGGATGTGACCGCCCGCCTCGTCTTGCCAGATGCGAAACTGTTCGGCGTCAGGATCGATAATATATTCTGCCGGTTGAGCCCCCGCGTTCTCGACGTTGACGAACGGTCCTTCTAGATGGATACCGGCAACCGTCGTCTCGTTTGACTCGATGACGTCTCGGACAGACTCGAGCGCCTTGGTGATGGCTTTCGGTGACTGCGTGATCGTCGTCGCAAAAAACGAGGTCACCCCTTCGGCGAGCATCGATTGACTGAGGAGTCGTAACCGGTCTCGGTCCGCATCCATCGTGTCGACGTCATAACCCCCGTGAACATGTATATCAATCATGCCCGGTGTCACGAGTTTTCCCGCGACATCGAGCACTGTCTCATCTCCGGCCTCATAGTCAGCCATCGCCCCGACCGCTTCAATCGTCGCCCCGTTTATCCGAACGTAACCCCGTTCCCACGTCTCTTGTCCAGAAACGAGGTGTGCGTTAATAATCACCATCATCAGTCATCCACCCTTTCACTACTATTCTCGACAATAGCATAACAAAAATCAGTATAGTTGTATAGACCAATTTATTCATTTTAAAAAAATCATCAAATCATCAGTCATTTGCCCGACTTCCCTGCGACTCAAACAAAAAAAGGCTGAACCCGGGCGAACCAGATTCAACCTTATTCTGTCACGCTGTCTCTTCGACAGCTGCTTTGGCATTGTATCGTTTGACGATATGGACGAGGCGCATGAACAAGAGCACTGCCCCGGCGGCAAGTCCGACGATGAGCCCGATCCAATAACCATCGGGACCGAATCCGAACCGTTCCGCGAGTAAGAAACCGAGCGGCAGCCCAATCACCCAGTAGGCGATGAGCGACAATACGAGCGTCACGTTGACGTCTTTGAAACCGCGCAAGATGCCTTGAATCGGTGCGGCGACGGCGTCAGACAATTGGAAGAAGACCGCAAAGATCATGAAGTGGGCCGCAAGTTCCACGACAGCGGCGTCATTCGTATAAATGGCGGCGACGCGTTCATTCTGCCAGAACAACAAGGCGCCTGAAAATGACGATACGGCCAGACAGAGCGCGATCCCAATCTTGGCATAGCGCACCGCGTCTTGGAGTCGGCGCGCACCGAGTTCATAGCCGACGACAATCGTCAAAGCGCTCGAAGCGGACAACGGCAACATATAGACGAACGAGGCAAAGTTGATCGCCGCTTGGTGGGCGGCGACGATATTGTCCCCGTACTCGCTAAGGAGCAGGGTCACGGCCGCGAAGATGCTGACCTCGGCAAAGATGGCGAGGCCGATCGGCGTCCCGAGCTTGAGCAGCTCTTTTTGGCGCGGCCATGCTAAACGATCCGGCGCGCGCAGGAACCGATACTCAAGGAACGGTTTCCCGCTCCGGACGAACGCGAACGCCATGAAGAAGAGAAGCCAATAGGTGATGGTGGAAGCGATGCCGGCTCCGATGCCCCCATAAGCAGGGATTCCGAGCTTCCCGAAAATGAAGATGTAGTTTAACCCGACGTTAATGGGTAACCCTAATAGTATAAGCAACATGGAAATCCGGGTTTTTCCGAGTGAATCCATGAGCGTCCGGAGCACGTTGAACAAGAACATCGGCAAGACGCCGAATCCGAGCGCGAGCAAATAACCTTTGGCGATCCGTTTTCCTTCCTCGCTTAGCCCCATCCCGTCCACTGCGGCCGGAACGAGGAACGCACCGAGGACGAGTGTCGCGATACTCAGTCCGATCGCTAAGTAAACGCCTTGATACAGCGTCCGTTGGATATGTTGGATATTACGGGCCCCGAGCGCCTGAGCGACAATCGGTGCGACGGCAAGCAGAATCCCGCTCAGTCCCGTATAGACCGGCATCCATAGACTCGAGCCGACACCGACGCCAGCCAAGTCGACGGCTCCGGCTCGGCCTGACATGACCGTATCGAAGAAGCTGATTAAGTAAAATGATACTTGTGTTACTAAAATCGGAAAGAAAATCGTGAAAAATAATTTTATTTTTTCGTTAAGTGAATGCGTTTGATACATGGACAACCCTCATCTCATTTCAGAAAGGAACAAATTCGGATGAATCAACGGAATGCAGAGAAGCTAAAGTACGAACTATTGGAAACATGGAATACGTTCAACCATTATATGACCGAAGCGCTCACCTTTCAAAACACAGAAGACGTGCATCAGGCCCGGGTCCATTTGCGCAAGTTGCTGACGTTCATGCAACTGTACGACACGAAACCTTCTACGTATCGGCAATTGAAACAGCTGATGGAAGCGCTCGGCGCGGTCCGTGACGGGGACGTGTTGCTCCAAGGTCTCGCGCTCGAGACCGGGCTCGAGCAGGCGTTTGCCGATCACATGGAAGCGAACCGCGAAAAAGACCGGACATTATTAAGTTCGCGCGTCACCGAAAAGATGACGCCGTCGCTCGACCAACAAGTGCGCCGCTTCATCGGCGGTCAATTGTATCGCTCGTTAAAGAAGCAAGACGCCTCAGCGTTTCTCGATAAGGCAAAATCGGAGCGGAAACGCCGCGTCGAGTCCCACCACCACGCCACATCAAAGCATGACCGGCTCGAGGCACTCCATAAAGTCCGGCTCGCCGTGAAGCGTGAACGCTACTTGCACGAGTACTTGTTAAACTACGAAGAAAAGGCCTCGAAAGACCAGGTCCAAAAGTTAAAACGGCTCCAAACCGAGCTCGGTGAGATGAACGACCGTCATCAATTGCTGCTGCGCTGGACCGATTTTTCACCGCCGACCGAATACGTTTCGGCGTATGAACGGCTCATCGACACACTGCACGAGCAACTTGACGCTTCTGTCGACGCTATCAAGCTCTAGCGTGACGTGTAGCGTTCGACGAGCAGTTCGAGTAGCTTCATACCAGCAATCGAATTGCCTTTTGAGTCGAGCGCGGGGCCGAAAATCCCGAAGCCGACGTCGCTCAGTCCGAGTTCGTGCTTCCCGGTCGCGAGAATCGCACCCGACACCCCGCTCTTCCCTGGCAGACCGACACGGACCGCAAACTCACCGGAGGCGTCATACATGCCACAAGTCGTCATGATCGCTTTGACGATGCGGACGACCCGGCGCGGAATCAACTCTTCGCCTGTGACCGGGTCTTCCCCGTTGCCCGCGAGCACCCGTCCGATGCGGGCCAAGTCAAAACAGTCGATCTCGATGGCACATTGTTTCGTATAGACGTCGATGATCTCATCGACGTCACCTTCCACGATGCCGTGGTGGCGCATGAAATAAAGCAAGGCCCGGTTCAAGTCGGTCGTCTCGTATTCCGAGCGGGCGACTTTTTCGTTGTACGTCACTTCTTCGACCGGCACGTCGAGCAACGTCGCTAAAAATTGACGGAACTGATAAATTTTAAGTTCCGCCGTATCCCCTAATATCATGCTCGTGACGGCTAGCGCCCCGGCGTTAATCATCGGATTGAGTGGTTTCGATGGCACGGTCTCTTCGAGCTTGGCGATCGAGTTGAACGCATCACCCGTCGGCTCCATCCCGACTTTCGAGAACACGAAGTCCTCGCCGAACTCCATCAACACGTAACAAAGCGCGAGTGCTTTCGAGACGCTTTGAATCGTAAACTTATGATGGACATCACCCGCATGGATGTAAGAACCGTCAGGCAGGCAAATCGCCACGCCGAGCAAGTCGTCCTTGACATGTGCGAGCTCAGGGATATAATCCGCCACTTTTCCTTGAGCCGTATACGGACGGCACTCGTCGACCAAATGTGCCAACTGCTGTTCTAATACGTTCATCAAAATCACCTCATATCCGATAGTTTACAACCGGCTCATCTTATCATATCTTCTCAAGCTTAGCCATCAGGCGGACCGTCATCTTTGGACGATCCTGGCTTGTACCAGTCCTCGTCGGCCCAAATGACCGGCGGACTTTCCTCATCCCCGGCAAGCTTCTCTCCATGTCGGTTCATCGCGGCGATGAATGCGACAATCCCAACGACGACAATCGAAGCTGTGATGCCGAACCAAACCATAGTCGCCCCTCCCTTTCATCCGTGACAATTTCGTCTAGAACCGCGTGATACTTATCCTATGTCTACACGCATATTCTCGGTACGGTTAATTCGAAGACTATTATAGAAATGGGTGAATCGATTGAACAACATTGCGATTATCGGGGGCGGCATCACGGGTATGGCCGCTGCCTACTATGCGAAACAGGCTGGTGCACACGTCACACTCTATGAATCGAGTGATCGGGTCGGCGGGAAAATCAAGACGGTTTATCGGGACGGATTTGTACTCGAATGCGGTCCCGACGGTTATATGGCCAGAAAGCCGACGTTGACCGAGCTCATCACCGAACTCGGTCTTGATGAACAGCTCGTTCGTTCACAGACTGGCACGTCTTACATATACGTTCGAAACAAGTTACGGCAAATGCCAAAAGGTTCCGTCATGGGCATTCCCACGAAATTTTGGCCGATGGTGAAGACCGACCTGTTCACGTGGCGTGGAAAGGCTCGGGCCGGGATGGACTTGGTGCTCCCCCGCGTCTATGCGGGCGAAGACATTTCGCTCGACACGTTTTTCCGGACCCGACTCGGCTCTGAAGTCGTCGAATCGATGATCGAACCGCTCCTATCAGGCATTTATAACGGGACGCTTCAAGATATGAGCATCGAGTCTACTTTCCCTCAGTTTATCACGATTGAACAAAAAACACGCAGCTTGATTCTCGGCATGAAAGCACTCACGCCGCCTGTACAAGCCGGAGTGAAACCGCGTGAGGCCGGGAAGTTTTTATCGTTACAAAACGGGCTCGGAGTGCTCATCGAGGCGCTCCGTCCGTCGATTGACCGCCTCCACACCGGCACCAGTGTCGCCTCGGTCCGCCCTCACGAGATCGAACTCGAGGACGGCACGATCGAACAGTTTGACGGCATTATCTTAGCGACTTCGCCGAATGCGCTCGGCCCGATCCTCGGAATCTCCGAGGCGGAGCGATTATCTCAATTGAAGCGCACCTCATCGATCACCGTCCTCGCGGCGTTCGACGAGAAAGATGTGGCGGCACTCGACGGGACAGGTTACGTCATCGCCAAAGCGGAAGCCAATGCGTTGACCGCCTGCAGTTGGATGCATAAGAAATGGCCCCACATGGCACCGAAAGGTAAGGCGCTCTTGCGCGTCTATATCGGTTCCGATCACGTTCCCGACTTATTAGCTGCAACGGATCAAGCGGTCGCCGAGTTTGCGTTAAACGAGCTCCGCAAAATTCAACACGTCGGGACACCGCTTTTCACGAAAGTCGAGCGCCACGTCGATACGATGCCGCAATACGAGGTCGGTCATAAGCAACATGTGCACGCGTTCGAACATGCCTTGGCCGCTCTCGATGGCGTCGAGGCGTGCGGGGCGATCTTACACGGGGTCGGGCTTCCCGACTGTGTCGATTCCGCCAAACAGGCCGTCATGCGGGCGATGACCGCGAAGCAGGTAGTGCGCTCATGAAACGGATTGATTACAACGAGAACCCGTTCATCGTCATCTGGGAAGTGACGCGCGCCTGCGCCTTGTCTTGCGTCCATTGCCGGGCCGAGGCGCAGTACCATCGTTACCCGGATGAATTAGACACGGCGCAAGGCAAAGCGCTCATTCGTGACATTTACGCGATGGACAACCCGATTCTCGTCTTCACAGGCGGTGACCCACTCATGCGTGAAGACTTGTTCGAGTTGACTGAATACGCGGCGTCACTCGGCATGCGCGTCTCAATGACCCCATCAGCGACGCCACGGGTGACTCATGACGCGGTCAGACGGGCCAAAGCGGCCGGGTTGACACGCTGGGCGTTCTCGCTCGACGGTGCCGACGCGAAAGCGCACGATTATTTCCGGGGGACACGCGGCAGCTTCGAGCGGACGATCCGCGGCATCTCCTATTTCCGGGAGGAAGGCATGTCGTTCCAAATCAATACGACCGTGACCGAGTACAACGTCGACCAACTGCCAGAGATCGCGAAACTCGTCGGTGAGCTCGGCGTCTCGGTCTGGACGCTGTTCTTCCTCGTCCCGACCGGTCGCGGCTCGCTCCTGCAACCGATCTCGCCGGAACGACATGAGGACGTGCTGCGCTGGGCGTTCGCGCTGCAAGAACATGTGCCATACATCATCTCGACGACCGAGGCCCAGTTCTATCGCCGGGTCGCCCGGCAAGAAAATCAAAAACGGAAAGACGCAGGACTCGCGCCGATCGGTCATCCGCATGACGACCTCGCCAAAGCGCCGCGCGGGACGAATGACGGCAACGGCTTCGTCTTCATCTCTCACACCGGTGATGTTCAACCGTCCGGCTTCCTGCCGATCAAGTGCGGCAATGTCAAAACGACACCGCTTGCCGAGATTTATCGGAAACATCCGGTGTTCAAGACGCTGCGGGACCCGGACACGCACGGCGGCAAATGCGGCTACTGCGAATACCGTTACTTATGCGGCGGATCGCGTGCCCGAGCCTACGCCGTCACCGGCGACTATAAGGCAGAGGAGCCGTATTGCACGTATCAACCTGAACACGCTAAATAAGGAGCACAGGCCGAGGCCTGTGCTCCTTATTGTTTAGTACGCCACCGTCGTCGGACGGAGCGTCAATTCTCCGTTCTCGACGTCGATCATGACGGTCTGACCATCCTCGACGTCACCGGCGAGAATGCCGCGCGCGAGCTTCGTCTCGATCGTCCGTTGTACGTAACGGTTGATCGGACGGGCGCCAAACTGTGGCTCGTATGCTTCGTCGGCGATGAACGCTTTCGCCGCGTCCGAGATTTCGATCCGAATCGAGCGTGCCGTCAAGCGGCTGCCCATCCGAGCGACCGCTTTCTCGACGATTTGCCCGATTTGGGCGCGCGTGAGCGGATGGAACAAGATCGTCTCATCGACCCGGTTCAAGAACTCCGGCCGAAAGTGGCGACGGAGCCGCTCGATGACTTGACGTTCTTCCTCTTCATCGATGATACCGTCTTTCGCGGCCTCGAGTAAAATGTCGGCCCCGATGTTTGAGGTCATGATGACGATCGTGTTCTTAAAGTCGACGACGCGACCGTGTGAATCGGTCAAGCGACCGTCATCGAGCAATTGTAGCAAGATGTTGAACACGTCGGCGTGTGCTTTCTCGACTTCGTCAAGCAAGAGCACCGAGTACGGGCTGCGGCGCACCGCTTCGGTCAATTGACCGCCCTCTTCGTAGCCGACGTATCCTGGAGGTGCCCCGACGAGGCGAGATACGGCGTGTTTCTCCATGTACTCACTCATGTCGAGACGGACGATGTGGTCTTCAGAATCGAACATCGCTTCGGCGAGCGCTTTCCCGAGTTCGGTCTTCCCGACCCCGGTCGGACCGAGGAACAGGAACGAGCCGATCGGACGGTTCGGGTCTTTAATGCCGGCCCGGGCCCGGATGACAGCGTCGCTGACGAGTCGGATCGCCTCATCTTGTCCGAAGACACGTTGATGCAGTACCGTCTCGAGGTTGAGCAACTTGTCGCGCTCACCTTCTGTCAACTTCGTCACCGGGATGCCCGTCCATTTCGAGACGACCTCGGCGATCTCTTCTTCCGTCACTTCTTCCCGGACGAGTTCACGCGTCACCGAGCCGGCGAGACGCTCCGCTTCGGCGAGGTCACGTTCGAGCTCTGGAATCCGTCCGTACTTCAACTCGGAAGCCCGGTTCAAGTCGTAGCGGCTCTCGGCTTCTTGCAGTTCGAGCTTCACTTTCTCGAGGTCCCCGCGAATGTGTTGGACGCGGTGTGTCGACTCTTTCTCGTTCTCCCAGCGCAGGCGGAGCGCATCCGCTTGTTCACGCGTCGAGGCGAGCTCTTGCTGGAGCACGTCGAGACGCTTTTTCGAAGCCTCGTCGCTCTCTTTCTTCAAAGCGGCCTCTTCGATTTCAAGTTGCATGACGCGGCGTACGAGTTCGTCGAGTTCAGCCGGCATCGATTCCATCTCGGTCCGGATCATCGCACACGATTCGTCGACAAGATCGATCGCCTTGTCTGGCATGAACCGGTCGGTGATATAGCGATTCGACAGCACAGCCGCCGCGACGAGCGCGTTGTCATGAATGCGGACGCCGTGATGAATCTCAAAGCGTTCTTTCAATCCGCGCAAAATCGAGACCGTGTCTTCGACGTCCGGCTCGGCGACGAGCACTTGCTGGAAGCGCCGTTCGAGCGCCGGGTCTTTTTCGATATATTGGCGGTACTCATCGAGTGTCGTCGCGCCGATACAGTGAAGTTCACCGCGGGCGAGCATCGGTTTGAGCATGTTGCCCGCGTCCATCGCGCCTTCCGATTTACCGGCCCCGACGATCGTGTGCAACTCGTCGATGAAGAGGATGATCTTCCCTTCCGCCTCTTTCACTTCGTTCAAGACCGCTTGTAACCGTTCCTCGAACTCGCCGCGATATTTGGCACCGGCGACGAGCGAGCTCATGTCGAGACTGAAAATCGTCTTGTCTTTTAAGCTTTCCGGGACGTCACCGCGGACGATGCGCTGGGCAAGCCCTTCGACGATCGCCGTCTTCCCGACCCCTGGCTCCCCAATGAGCACCGGGTTGTTTTTCGTCTTCCGGCTCAAGATGCGGATGACGCGGCGAATCTCACTGTCACGCCCGATGACGGGGTCGATCTTTCCGGTCTTCACTTCTTGAATCAAATCACGGCCGTACTTCGTCAAGACGTCGTACGTCGCTTCCGGTGACTTCGACGTGATGCGTCGGTTGCCGCGCACGGCGACGAGCGCCTCGCGCAACTTGTCCTCGGTCACGCCTTTACGCTCGAGCATCGCTTGCGTCTGGCTCTTGTTGAGGAGGATGCCGAGCAAGATGTGTTCGACCGAGACGTACTCGTCACTCATACCGGTCGCTTCACGCTCAGCTGTCGTCAACACGTTAAGCAGCGAGGCCGAGATCATCGGTGTCGTCGGGTTTTGAAGTTTCGGTGCGTTCTTGAGTGCCATCGCGACCTCTGCCTCGATCTCCGCGACGTTCAACTCCATCTTTTGCAACAACAGTGGAATGATGCCGTCAGCTTGCGAAATCATCGAGGCGAGGACGTGCCATTCATTCATCTCGCTATGATGATACTGTTTAGCAAGTGCTTGCGAACTGACGATCCCTTCATGCGCTTTATCTGTAAATCGATTGAAATCCATGTTGTTTCCTCCTTATGCTCAGCGTTCTAGTTGTTCATAAACAGACCGGTGGGCGGCGTCGAGCGGCAAGTCGACCTCGAGTTGGATGAACAAGTCGGACCGGACTTTTGAAGCGGTCATGAAACCACGACCCGGAATCCGCATCCGCTGGCCCGGACGTGAGCCCGGTTTGACTTTAAGCTTGACGCGGCCGCCGTCGAGCGTCGCGACGACGACTTCGGTACCGTCTAGGAAAGCGAGTGGCCGCAACCGTTTGACGGTGATGACGTTCGCTCCTTCTCGTCGATACGTCTCGTCATCGGTGAAATGGAGTTCGACGTACACATCGCCCCGGTCGCCTGATTGACCGACTTTGCTGCTCTTGCCTTTCAGTCGAAGTTTCTGGCCCTCATGGGCGCCTTGCGGAATCTTCACGTTGACCGTACCCGTTTGCAGGCGCAAACTCACTTTCGAATCACTCGTCAACTGGCTGAGCGGCACGTTGACCCGGACCGTCTCATCTAAGTCTTCTTCTACCGCTTGGTTGAAGAAACTTCCGAACATGTCGTCGAATCCGAACGTCCGCGACGTCGTGCGTGATCCGCCACCGAACTGACGGAACAAGTCTTCAAATTGCGCCGAACCTTCCCCGTATCCGTCACCGTCATACGTCCCTTGACCGAACGTCGGGCCTTCCGGACTGCCGTAACGGTCATAATTCGCTTTCTTGTCGGGGTCGCTCAACACATCGAACGCTTCTTGGATTGCTTTGAACTGATCTTGTGCCCCCGGCTCTTTATTCACATCCGGATGATATTGTTTCGCTAATTTTCGATAAGCTCGCTTAATGTCTTGGTCGGATGCCTGTTTCGACACGCCAAGCACGTCATAGTAGTTTTTCGTCATCTCGATTCACCTCACCTTATTCTTTCCCGTTTCTGTTAAGTCTATTCTACCGATTTGGTCAAAGAAGGTCAAAGATTTTCCTCGTTACAATACATACGAAAAAAAGAGGCGCTTCGTTTCATTACGAAGCACCTCTTCTGTTAAAAGTAAACTTTCGGTGTAGCCATGCCTTCTTCGAACACGATCGTCACTTCTTGTGTGCCACCGAGTGAGGTGACATTGATACGGACCGGGACGTTCCGATTGTATTCCCAACGGTTCTCAAGCAAACCGACGACGTGTTGTGTGAAACCGACGAGTTCGGCCCGGCTGTAGAATTGGATCGGGATGTCGATCTCGATGCGTGACAAATCACCGTTCTGATAGAATCCTTTACCAATCATGCCGCTGAAGTCAGGGAAGACATCAGCGATTCGGTCGCTAAACAACGTGAACTTCTGTGCGTCATCACGCACTTCGGTCGTCGCCGTATTCGATGGGAAGTAGTAGTACTTCTCGTCGATTGCTTTCCAATCAGACGCGGCCACTTCCGCACCTTCCCCGACGAACGCTGACTTGACATAATTGCCCGGTGTCGGTGACCCTTGCGCCGACTTCATGTATAGGGCGACGTTAATGTCAAGACCCTTAAAGTCTTCACGCTTCCGCAGTTGTGCGACGAGTTCATTTGCCATCCGTTCCCCTTCTGCGATGACTTTTTTCGCATCTAACTTTTCCGTGTAGGTCGGACCGAAGTTCGGGGCCTGGAAGACGTACTCGCGGTTCAAAATGAGGGCGAATGAGACACCGTCGAGTTGATATCCGCTATCCGTCTTTGTCATATAGTTTTGTTCGACGAGCGACGCCAAATAGAGCGGCGACTTCTTGTTTTCTTCGACGAACTTGGCATCTGCCACTTCTGCCGTCCCGTTCGCATAGGCCGGGTTGAGCGGTGTCAGACCTTCAGACGTTTTATCTTTTCGTCCGAGCAGACGAGAGACGTCTTCAGCCTTCAATAATTGCCCTTCTTGATAAACGTATTGTTCAGGCGCGAACGCGCCGGTCGAATGACGCATGAGACCAAGCTCGACTTCTTCTAGTTCGAGCGATGAGCTGACTTGGCGTTGGGCGAGCCCGCGCGCTGCGGCCGGCTTGAATGGAATTATCATCTGGTAATACGAGTCACGCGCTTCAATCGCTTGTGTGACACCTTCTGACGTCGTCTCGTTCCCGGTCGGCGTCACTTCTTCTTCCCCCATCGGAATTTTCATTGAACACCCACCGAGAAATACCGTCGCGGCGAGAGCGGGAATTATTATTTGTTTCCATTTCATCTATGTCCAAACTCCTTTGACGAATCAATTCGTTATACACTTCGTCCATTATAACAAAATCGTCTGTTGAAAAAAGTGTCGAAGCGGAATCAGTCGAGAATCACAAAAATACGTCCCTCGACTTTCATCGAAGGACGTATGATCAAGTTTTTGAAGACGGCCGGCGCCGGTGTGTGAAGAACAATAGGCCGAGTACGATCAAGACGAGGCCAATCACAGTAGCCCACGTCTCGGTCGTGCCGGTCATTGGCAATGTGCCTTGCTCAGGTGACACGGGCGTGATCGGTTCTGGTACGTATGCTTCCTCGTCTTCCCGTTCCGGAATCGCTTGTTTGACGTGGACTGTCTTTTCCGCCGCCCGGGAGACGCGAGCTGCCTCGTTGACTTCAAACGTGAACGTGACCCGGTTCGTCAAAATCCCCCCGGCTCGAACATCGTATGACGGCAGCAACACTTTTTCTAGTTCGAGCACGACTTCCTCGCCCGGAATCAATCCGTTCTCGACTTCAGCGAGCGCTCGCATCCCGTCGCGGAGCACCTCTGTCGTCTCGCGTTGTTCTTTCGCTGTCAAAGCGCCGCTCGTCCACTCTTCCACCACGTCGACGAAGTAAAGGGTGACGTTCGACGTATTCGTGAGCGTGTACGTATAGAGGATCGTCTCGCCCGGATGAACCGTTTGCGGGTTCGCGACTTTCGTGACCGTGAAATCGAGCCGGTTGAGCAAAACGATTTGCTGACTTTCGGCGTTGACGACACGACCCGATTCATCTGTCGCAGCGACACGGAAGATGTTCCCAACTTCAGGATGCATCACTTGGTCGTAGTCGCTCGGCACATCGAGAATTACAGTCGTTTCGACGCGTTCGCCGGAAGCGAGACCATCGTCACCGATGAGCGCCGTCAACTTGCTGCGTACTTCCTCGTTGAAAGCAGTGATGGCATCGTCTTGAATCCCACCGCTGAAAAACTCGTCTTCAATCGACGTGATCGTCAACGTCGCATCGCCCGTGTTCTCGATGACGAACGTATAAGGGATGCTCCCTCCGACGACGGCTTGGTCGATGTTCGCCTCTTTGCCGACTTCAAGTCCGATTGCGACCGCTGGTTCGACCGTCGTCGCCGCGACTTCTTCGATCATCGGCGCTTCGGTTGCCGGTTCTGTCTCTTCGTCCACTGACTCACTGCTCTCGGCTGTGACACCAGGTTCTGCCACTTCGCTCACTGGTTCACTGCTCTCGTCGGTGACACCAGATTCTGTCACCTCGAGCGCTGGCTCTTCAATCGGTAGCTCTTCAATCGGTAGCTCAGCTGTAATCGATGCTGGCGTAAACGAGTACGGCACGCCTTCCTCGTTATATAACGTAACTTGATCAATCAAGGACGTCTCGACTGCTTGAACGTCCACGATAAAACGCCAGACGTCCGCGGTCTCGCGAACCCCATAATACGTAATATCGGCATAGACAAGACTAGCTTCGTCTAGTGTCGCTTGCTCTTCAGCGGTGAGATCGACTTGGACGTACAGCATGCTCGTTTCCGTCGTGTCGCTTGCATAAAGAACGTTTGGTGCCCACATGCCGATGAGTAAAACGAATAACGTGATGAATGCCGTGAACCGTTTGGTGGCGCTACGCATGGTGGTCCCCTCCTCTAAGATGTATGTCCATCAGTGACAAAATGTCCCGACGACAGCGCTCTGGCACGGAGGGGAGATAGAGGGTGAGTGTGCACGAGTCGTGGTGTCAAGAGTACCTCGGTTGCAGAAAAAATTTACAATTTTGTTGTTACTATTCATTACCCGTCCACCACTTTAGTGAATCCGTCCATATACTGAGATTTTTATAAATCAAGTCAATGAAAAAAGACCCTCGCTTCTTTGAGGGTCTTCCGTTCAGACGTGTTCCGCTAAAAAGGCGAGCAGTTTCGATTCATCCCATACTTCGACACCGAGCGCTTCGGCTTTCGACAGTTTTGAACCTGCCTTCTCGCCAGCGACGAGGAGATCGGTGTTCTTACTGACACTTCCGGTCACGCTCGCGCCGAGGAGTTCTAACCGTTTTCCCGCCTCACCGCGTGTCATCTCATACAACTTCCCGGTCAAGACGACCGTCTTACCAGCGAGCGGGGCGTCGGCGGCGACGGACCGCTTCACTCCTTTGAACGTCAAGTTGACACCGGCCGTATCGAGTTCACGGACGAGTTCACGCGCCTCAGGCTTCTCGAAGTAAAGAACGATCGATTCCGCCATCTTCGTCCCGATCCCGTCAATCTCGATCAACGCTTCAACCGAGGCGTCCATAATCGCGTCCATCGTCTCGAACCGCTCTGCGATGAGTGAGGCCGCTTTCTGACCGACGAGACGAATCCCGAGGGCGAACAACACCCGTTCAAGCGAATTCTGTTTCGATTGTTCGATTGCGGCGAGCAAGTTCGTCACTGACGTCTCACCCATCCGTTCTAAATCAAGGAGCGCTTCTCGCTCGAGGACGTACAAGTCGGCGACGTTATGGACGAGGCCGGCCGCATGAAGCTGGGTAATGACTTTTTCACCGAGACCGTCGATATTCATCGCTGGTCGCGACACGAAATGAATCAGCCCTTCGAGCAGTTGGGCCGGACATTCCGGGTTGACGCAACGATGATCCGCCTCACCGTCTAAGCGGACGAGTTCGGACTCACAAGCCGGGCACCGAGTCGGGAAAACGATTTCTGCCTCGTTCCCGGTCCGTTCGCTGACGAGCGCGGACACGACGGCCGGAATGACGTCCCCGGCCTTTTTAATGACGACCCGGTCGTTGATGCGAAGGTCTTTCTCTTTGATAAAGTCTTCGTTATGGAGTGTCGCGTACGTCACGGTCGATCCCGCGACCGCGACCGGCGCGAACCGGGCCCGCGGCGTCACTTTCCCCGTCCGTCCGACACTGAAATCGACGTCTTCGATCGTCGTGACGACTTCTTCGGCTGGGAATTTATAGGCGACGGCCCAGCGCGGGCTCTTGGCCGTAAAACCGAGCTGTTCTTGTTCTTCGTAAGCGGCGACTTTGATGACGATCCCGTCAATTTCATACGGAAGTTCTGAACGTTTCGTCACGTACATCTCGATATAGTCCCACAGCTCGTCCGCTGTCCGACATGTCGTATATTCCCCGCTCACGGCGATCCCGAGACGCTTCAAGTATTCGAGCGACTCATCATGTGACGCGACGAGCTCATCGTTTGAGACGAGCCCATACGCGAAGAAGGCGAGATTTCGTGACGACGCGATCTTCGAATCGAGCTGACGGAGCGACCCGGCGGCAGCATTACGCGGATTCGCGAACAACGGCTCCCCAAGGCGTTCCCGCTCGTCGTTCAAGTGTTCGAACGAACGTTTCGGCATATACGCCTCGCCGCGCACTTCGAACGTCACATCCTCATTCAGACGGAGTGGGATCGTGCGAATCGTCTTCAAATTTTGCGTGATGTCTTCACCTGTCGTCCCGTCTCCACGCGTCGCCCCGCGCTTGAAGCGACCGTTTTCGTATTTGAGCGAGACGGCAAGACCGTCGAACTTCAGCTCGGCGACGAACAACGGGGCATAGCCAAGATCTTTTTCAATCCGCTCGACCCACTCGATCAAATCGTCTTTCGAGAACACGTTGCCGAGCGAGAGCATCGGGGTATCGTGCGTCACTTTCACGAACGCATCGAGCGGGGCACCGCCGACGCGTTGCGTCGGCGAATCCGGGCTCCTAAGCTCCGGATAGTCCGTCTCGATTTGAATCAACTCGTTCATGAGCCGATCGTACTCGGCGTCCGGGACGCTCGGCCGGTCAAGTACATAATATTCATAGCCGTATTGGTTCAACTTTTGTCGTAACGTTTCGACGTGTTCTGTCATCTCCATACGATCACCTCACGCTTTTTCGATCGGGGCAAATTTGGCGAGCAGGCGTTTAATGCCGACTTGCGGGAAGGCGATATCAAGTTCGAGCTGATCGCCCTCGCTACGTGTCTGAACGACCGTCCCTTGTCCCCATTTTTTATGATTCGCTTTATCCCCGACTTGCCAGCTTATCGACTCGGCACCTGACGATTGGGCGACTTTTGGCTTCGGTTTCGAGCTGAACCCATTGACTGGCAACTTCCCAGGTGATTCGACCGGATTCCACGGCATCGCTTTTTTCGCTTTGCCCGAACGTTCGAGCAGCGTTTCCGGCAACTCGTGCAAGAAACGGGATTCCGGATTGTTTTGGAACCGTCCGTACAACATGCGCGACTGAGCCCGTGTCAAATAAAGGCGCTTCTCGGCACGGGTGATGCCGACGTAGGCGAGACGGCGTTCTTCTTCCATCTCTTCCGGGTCATTCAACGAACGGCTGTGCGGGAACAGCCCTTCTTCCATCCCGATCAAGAAGACGACCGGGAACTCGAGCCCTTTTGCCGAGTGAAGTGTCATGAGCGTCACTTGATGCAACTCATCGACCTCTTCGAGCGAGTCAAGGTCTGAGACGAGCGTCAAATCGGTCAAGAAGGCGACGAGCGTCTGCTCTTCGCTCTCCTTCTCAAAGTTTTGAGCGACGGAGAGAAATTCTTGTAAGTTCTCGAGGCGGCTCTCGGCTTCGAGCGTCTTCTCGATTTTAAGCATCTCTTCATAGCCTGACTTCTTCAGTACTTCTTCAATCAGTTCAGAGATCGACAAATAGTCTGCCATTTGCCGAAGGTCGATCATAAGCTGGCGGAACTCGGTCAGCTTCGTCGCCGCTCGCGGCGCGATACCCGACAGTTCGATGTCGCGAATCGCTTCCATGAGCGAGACGCCTTGCATACCGGCGAAGTCGCCGAGCTTATCGACCGTCGCCGCGCCGATGCCGCGTTTCGGTTCGTTGACGACGCGGACGAACGAGAGGTCCTCGTCCGGATTGGCGATCAAGCGCAAGTACGACAGGATGTCTTTAATTTCTTTACGCTCATAGAACTTCGTGCCGCCGACCATCTTGTATGGGATGTTCGACTTGAGCAACGTTTCCTCGAGACCACGCGACTGGGCGTTCGTCCGATATAAGACGGCCATCTGGCCGTATTCGATGCCTTCTTGGCGCAGTTCTTTCATCTCGTTGATGATGAAGAACGCTTCGTCCCGGTCGTCCGAGGCGACGTGGATGAGCAGTTTCTCTCCCTCGTCGTTATCGGTCCATAAGTTTTTGTCTTTACGGGTCGAGTTGTTTTTAATGACCCCGTTCGCCGCTTCTAGAATCCGTTTCGTCGACCGATAGTTCTGTTCGAGCAAGATGACGTGCGCGCTCGGATAGTCTTTCTCGAACGTCAAAATGTTGGCGATGTCGGCCCCGCGCCAGCGATAGATCGACTGGTCCGAGTCACCGACGACACATAGGTTCTCGTGAGCGGCCGCGAGCATCTTGACGAGCGTATACTGGGCCCGGTTCGTATCTTGATATTCATCGACGTGGATGTATTGGAACTTCTTCTGATAGAATGCGAGCACGTCCGGGGCTTCTTCGAATAACTGGATCGCTTTCATGATGAGGTCATCGAAGTCGAGGACGTTGTTGTGTTTCAGCTTCTTCTCATACGCCGTGTAGACGTCCGAGATGACTTTTTCGTACGGATTGTTGCCGACGAGTCCGGCCGCGTCTTTCGCTGTGCGCAGTTCATTTTTATGGTTCGAGATCATCCCGAGTAACGTCCGGGGCTCGTACTTCTTCGGATCGAGGTTCAACTCTTTGAGCACTTGCTTGATCGCCGTGAGCTGATCGGACGAATCCAAAATCGAGAAGTTACGGTCGTAACGGATCCGGTCGATGTCGCGGCGCAAGATGCGCACACACATCGAGTGGAACGTCGAAATCCAAATGTCGTCTGCCACGCCGCCGACGAGACGGGCAATCCGGTCTTTCATCTCACGGGCTGCTTTGTTCGTGAACGTGATCGCGAGAATATTCCATGGCGCGATTTGTTTCGACGCCATCAAATAGGCGACGCGATGCGTCAACACACGTGTCTTACCTGATCCGGCACCAGCCATGATCAAGAGCGGACCGTCTGTATATTTGACCGCTTCTGCTTGTGGCGGGTTCATGCCTTTGACTAATTCTTCGCTTAAGTTATACATAGGGGGTATCCTTCCTTATTTCCAAACATTTGTTCTTATTTTAACGGACTACTTGCACAGTCGCAAGCGCCCCTTCGAGATTGTCGTAAATGATGTTGCCGACGACGATCGTGTCGGCGTATTCGGCCATCATCCGGGCCGTGTCGCTCCCGTCGATGCCGCCCCCATAAAACACGTGGGCATTGGGTAAAGCCAGCTTCACTTCTTTGACGACGTCAGGTGAACCGAGCGTGCCGCTATATTCGAGATAAAGCGACGGGAGACGGAACAGATGATGACCTGTTTCGGCGTAGGCGACGACTTCTTCAAGCGTCAACGTTGCTCTCGCCCCGGTCACAGCGGCCACTTTCGCTTCCGGATTCAAGACGATATACCCTTGTCCGGTCACGTTATTTGAGTCAAACAGATGGCCGTACCGTTCGAAAGCCCGCATTTGATGACCGACGACCCAATCGACGGTGCCGGCGTTCAACACCGTCGGGATAAAGTAATGATCGAATCCACGGATGGCGTGTTCAGGATGACTCATCTCGAGCGCGACCGGAATCCCGCAACCTTGCAGCCGTGCGTAAAGGGCGAACGTGTTCTCCGCATCGACCCCGTCCGTACCACCGATGAGAAACGCGTCCGTACCTGAACGGACGAGCGCGGCAAGTGCCGATTCATCGAGCTTTTTGTTCGGGTCCAGTTTAAACACATGGCGCCACGTCTGAAAATCCATCCATCTTCCCTCCATTCGATACCTTCTCTAGTGTAGCGATTTTTAGGACAGGTTGCATCTGTTGGACAAAAAAAAGACTTGCCGAAGCAAGTCATGTACGTGCGGTCCGGCTACGCTCGCGCTCCGTCAACCATTTGGCGACGAGGAGCGCGAACAAACCATAGACCGGGACGAACCAGAGCGGGTTGGCCAAGAAAAAGCCAAGCACGGGGATATCGAGTAGCGGTGAATCCGGCGAACAAAGCGCCGTCCCGTTCACGACGGCGATAAACGGCAACACTGGAACAGCGAACACGTAACCGAAATTGATCCAAAATGCCTTCATGTCACAATCTCCTTAACCTAAGATAATCGATTCTTTCGGATAGTTGTACATTCGCTTCGGTTGTCTCCGTTGCAAGAGCAAGATGAAGGCGATGACACCGATCCGACCGATGAACATGAGCATCGTGAGCACCCATTTGCCGACATTGCTAAACTCCGACGAGAGGCCGACCGAAAGCCCGGTCGTCCCGAACGCTGAACACGCCTCAAACAAAATGCGCGTGAGCGATGCGTCTTCAAAGAACGTGAGCACTAAGACCCCCGTCAACAAGACGGCGAGCGATACCGTGATGATCACGAACGCTTTCCAAATATCTTCGAGCACGATCTCACGTCCGAACACCTTGATCGACGAGTCCCCGCGAATGAACGCGATGACCCCGAGCACGGCGACGGCGAACGTCGTCGTCCGAATCCCCCCGCCGACAGAAGACGGCGAGGCCCCGATGAACATCAAGATGGATAAGAGCAGCATACTGCCTTCGGAGAACAAGTTGACGTCGACCGTCGACAGCCCTCCGTTTCGCGTCGTCACAGACTGGAACAACGAATCGGAAAGCGCGAGCCAAAGCGGCAACTCTTTGAAGGCGTTATTGTATTCGAACAAGAACAGACCGACCGTTCCAACGGCGATCAAAATGAAGAACGTCGATACCGTCAACTTCGTGAACAAAGAAAAACGACGCGGGAAGTTCCCACTCTTGCGACTGATCCGGTTCGTCAAATATGTCCGAATCTCGACGAGCACCGGGAAGCCGATTGCGCCGCCAGTCATGAGCACGATTTGCGTGAAGATGACGAACGGATCTTCACGGAACGGCGCGAGCGAACTGCCGGTAATATCGAATCCGGCGTTAGTCGTCGCACTGATCGAACCGAACAGGCCTTGCAGGAACGCCTCTCCGGCCGTGTCAAAGTAGTTCAAGTAATGGACACCGAGCAAGACAGCGCCGACCGCTTCAATCGCGATAACGGTGATGACAATTTCAGTGATGTATTTGATGATGCCAGACATCGACGTCTGGTTTTGATCGCGTAAAATCAACTGTCGCTCGCGGAAGCCGATTCGTTTCCCGAGCAAAATCCACATGATGACGTGGAGACTGATCAGTCCGACCCCACTCACTTGGACGATGAATAGAATGATAAACAATCCAAATGTCGAGAACGTATCGGTCACGACAATCGGGGTGAGTCCGGTGACACTGACGCAACTGACCGCGAAGAAGACGAGGTCGGTGAACGTAATCGTCACACCTGGTTGCCTCGCAATTGGTAGCGCCAACAAAACGATGGCTAGGACGACCGCGGCGCTATAAATCAACACGAGCGTCTGGATTGGTGTCAACTTCCGGAAAAACAGTTGTAAATTTCGTTTCATGAACTTATCTTGCATCTCGCCCCTCCTCTCCATCAAAAACAAGATGACTCTTACGAGTCACCTTCTGATTGTTGTAGACGTTCAAGGGCAAGATCATAGCCGCCTGACCCGTAATTCAAGCAACGCTTGACGCGGGAAATCGTGGCCGTCGAAGCACCTGTCGCTTCTTCAATTTTATGATACGTGCTACCTTCACGAATTTGGCGTGCCACTTCTAACCGTTGGGACAACGCCTGCACTTCGTTCACGGTCGCTAAATCTTCGAATAGTTGATAACAGTCTTCGAGTGTGTCAAGCTTCAAAATCGCTTCAAAAAGCTGATCGAGCTCTCGTCCTCGTAATTTATCGAGTTGCATCCGCAAGCATCCTCTCTCATCGTACTTCTTTATCATTCTAAAGCACGACCGGCTCGGACTCAACTGTTCATCGTAAAATTGCCGGAAATAGTATTTGTTTTTTCATAACTTCGTATATACCGAGCGGTGTCGCCCGGACGTAAGGCAAGTGGGTCGACGCCAGGAACAGCAACGTATAGATCGGGTCTTCGAAGTGATAGCCGCGGGCGATCAGCTCGGCACGCAACCGTTGTTCTTGGACAATCAATTGTTCGAGCGGCTCTGTCGAAGTCATCCCGCAAAGCGGTAACGGGATCTCAGCGATGATTTCCCCCCGGTCGACGAGGACGATCCCGCCGCCGAGCTCTTTCATCCGTTCGAACGCCATCAACATGTCTTGTTTACACTTCCCGAGGATCAAGTAGTCTCCGCTGATCGAATACGAGCTGACAAGACCGCCAAAATCGTTGGCGAACCCTTTAAGTACCGTATTGAGCCGCCATTTCCCTTCTTTATCTAACAGCATCAAGAACGATTCGTCGCAGTCGCGCGGCAGTTCGTCTTGGCCGGTGTCGTGTGTGATTTTAAACAGCTTCATGATGACCGAGTTGACCATATCGAGCCCGACCGGCATGCTGAACGATAAATCGTTTGGCGTCAAGTCGATCGCGACGTCGGTCGCCGGCATGAGCGCGAGCGCCGCCTCGATGAGTTCGTTCGGGAAGAACGAGGCCCCATCCCGATAGATCCATTGGCCTTTGGCGATGACGGCCGACGGACGCGGCTCATCGATCGCATCGAGGATGTTCAGGTGGGCGATCCGTCCCGGCGCAATCGAGCCGAGGACGTGATCGAGTCCGAAGTGCCGCGCCACGTTGAGCGACACGATCCGATACGCCTCGATGGCAGGCAGACCCGCCTCGATCATAATCTTCACGAGCGCGTCTTGAAGGCCGTCCTGATAAAACCCAGGGGTCGAACCATCCGTCGTTACCATCAAGTGGTCGAACGCTTCGAGACCTGCGTCCAATAACCCACGAATCATGCCCGGCAAATCGGGACGGATCGACGAATGGCGGAGTGTCGTCGTATAGCCATGTTCGAGTCGGCATAACGCCTCGTTCGCCGTCATCGCCTCATGGTCGCTGTGAACACCCATCAGCGCCATCTTCGTCAACGTCTTCGCGGACGCGCCAGGGAAATGTCCTTCGACCGGGAGACCGCACGTCTCCGCGTCGAGCATCCATTGGAGCATCTCATCGTCACCTTTTAACGTACGCGGCCAAGCCGTCAATTCTCCGGCCATGACGACGTCAGGATGATTGAACCAAGCGTGGACGCGCTCCGAGTCGACGAGGACGCTGTCGCGGTCGAGCTCGGTTTGCGTGTCGAGTCGAGCCCACCAATACGTGCTCGTCGGGAGCTGTTGAATCGCCTCGAGTTGCGCAAACGCTTGCTCCTTGTCTTGTAAAAAAAGAAGCATGTTATCGTTCACGAGCGTCGTCGTACCCCGCTCGCCTGCATACTTCGACAGCGTCGCCGGATTATAAAGTTGGAACGGATGCGCGTGCGGCTCGATGTAACCTGGTACGATATATTTCCCGGTCATGTCGACCGTCTCGACGGCCGAATCCGGCACGTCTGGTCCGACGTAAACGATGCGGTCGTTTTCAATCCATATGTTAGCCTGTTTCCACTGTTTCACGTACACGTTTAAGTATGTGGCGTTTGTCAATACGAGCGAAGGTGGTCGCAATTGATCCACGACTTCAAGTTGTGAGCGAATCATCGCTTTTGACCACGGTGCCCGCGCCGATCGTTTTAAAGGCATCGAACCCAGTCCTCCCTTAATCGCTTCAATAGTATCAAAAAATAATATTGTAAGCGTTTTCTTTCATTTGTTTCAAGTTTACCTTTTCTATGAAACACCTGCAAGCTATGTTGCCAATTGTAACGTAATTCACACGGAATTCACATAATAAAGACGCCTCTTCACAGAGGCGCCTTCACCAATCGTACATCGTTGCCGTGTTCTTCAAATAATGCTCCAGTTGCGCGAGCGGAACCGGCTTGCTGTAATGGTAGCCTTGAATCAATGAACCGCTATGCTCGAGCACGAACGCGAGCTGTTCCGGACGTTCGACCCCTTCGGTGACGATGTCGAGCCCGAGCGTATGGAACGTCTGGTACAGACCTTCGAGGAGGGCCCGGTCGAACGTGTTCTCAGGAATCCCTTTGACGAAGTTTTGATCGATCTTGATGATGTCGAGCTGCAGCGATTGTAAGAACGACAGCGACGATGTGCCGACACCGAAGTCGTCGAGTGAGATCTTGACGCCAATCGCTTTGAGCGAACGGATGAACTGTTGCAGCTCATACAAGTTGCCCCCGACCTCGCTCTCCGTAATTTCGACATGGAGCAGGAGCGGGTCAAACCCTGTGTCACGCAACACTTCCTCTAACTCCTGAAGGAACGAACCGTCCGCGATTTGACGCTTCGAGACGTTGATCGACAAGAACAAGTGATGGCGGGCTGCGTACTCTTTCATCTCCAATATGGACTGCCTGAGTACCCAGCGCCCGATGTCCGAGATGAGTCCCAGCTGCTCCGCAATCGGGATAAACAGCCCAGGTGAAATTTGTCCTTTATCCGGATGGTTCCAGCGAATGAGCGCCTCGACCCCGCGGACAGCGAACGGGCGCGGGGACACAATCGGCTGGTAGTATAGCTCGAACTCTTCATGTTCAAGCGCGTAGCGTAAGTCACGCTCCATCTCGAGCGTCTGGAGATAGTGACTTCCATCCTCGATGTCTTGGAACGATAGGATCCGATTTTTCCCGGACAGTTTGGCCTCATGGATGACGACGTCGAGACGTCCCATCATGACTTCGTACGTATGATGCGACTCGCGACAGGCGAATACATCGAGACCGATTGTCGCCGTCATTCCTTTGACACCGTTCACGTCGGACCAGTCTTTCAAATCTTTCGTCAGCCGTCGCGCGATCGGCTTCAATTCTTCGAATGTCCAATCTGGGTGCAAGAAAATGAACTCATCCGCACCGAGCCGGGCCGCAAATCCCGCTTCTTTATAGAAATTGAGACGCGACGCGATGTAAATCAAGACGGCATCACCGGTACGGTGACCGAACTGGTCGTTGATACGTCGGAAGTCGTCTAAGTCCAAACCGATCACACCGATCCGTTCATGGCTCCCCCTCACGGTCGAAAAATAGTCTTCGAGGGCGAGCCGGTTCGGCAGCAACGTCAACGCATCACGAAACGCGCGATCGAGCACTTCTGCCCGCGTATCTTCGAGTGCCGAGAGCACTTCGTTCATGCTCGTCGCCATCTGTTCGATCTCGTCTCGGCTATGTTGATCTCGACGCAGACGGAGCCGGCTATCCCGCTCGACCGTGATGTGTTTCAACTCATCGACGATTTCCATCACCCGCCGAATCACGACGTGATGTATCGTCCATAGAAGCGACAAGAACAGACCTAACGCTAAAGCAAGCAACGACAACATCCCGAGCCTCAGCATCGAGATCGTGTTCTGGTAATGGGTCGGTTCGACAATAAAGCCGACTTCAAAGTCTGCCGTTTGAAAGACGGTGTCAAGTGGCACGACGACCTCGGTCCCCTCGTTTTTGAACGTCATCTTCGTCTCACTATGTTCGACAGGCTGAATCGTCAGCGGGATTTTCGTCTGGGTGCTTAAGTCTGCCAAAAAATCCACGTCAACAAATTCAAGCATGACGAGCGTTCCTTGAGCCGGTCCGCTCCTGTCACTCCGTAAGATCGGGTGACTGGCGTATAGGATCGGTCCATAGTCGCTGTCATATACACCGTTTTGTGTTTCTAGTCCCAGGCTCAACCGATTCGTAATCTCCGCGATGATTGTTTGCCGATCCGTTTTAGACAACGGAGCGTCTTCTTGACGGAATGTCGAATAGTGGACCTCGCCTTCACGGTTCAAGTACACAATCGCTTGCACACTCAAGTTTTCGAGCGACTCCTCATCTATGTTGCTTGCTATGTAAGAATCGTTCTGATTTTGAATGAACGTATACGTGTCGTTCCACACCGCCCAGTCGACGAGTGTCCGTTCAAGCGTACTCTTCCGATTCGCGAGCGTCTCGGTCACACTCGCAATTTGACTCTCGACCGTTTGACGGTCTTGCTCCATGCTTTTCTCGATAAAGTAGGGACGGATCACAAAAAAGATGACACCGACAAACACGAGTATATTCACGGCAACCGCAATCATCAGCTTCGTCCGAATGCGCACGTCGACCACCTTCTTCCTTCAATCTACTTCACCATTGTAGAGCAAGGAAGTCGGTATTCCCTTTTTTTCGCATGAAAAAAAAGATGGGTTGACCCATCCTTTAAAAAATCCGCGCCAGCGCCCGTCCGCCGATATCTCGACGATGGAACGTTTGCGGTAATGTTAACTTTTCGAGCGCGTCGTAAACGGCTGTCTTCGCTTCAAGCAAGGTCGGTTTCGTCGACGTGATGACGAACAGTCGCCCACCGTTCCCGACGATGTGACTTCCTTCGCGCGTCGTCCCAGCATGAAACACGAGCACATCTTTCGGTAAGCGCTCAAAACCTGAGAGCACTTGCCCCGTCGTTGCTTGTTCCGGATAACCGGCGGCCGCGACGACGACACCAATCGTATACCCGTCAAGCCATTCAATCGCATACGGTCGTTTAGCGATGACCGCCTCGATGACGTCAAGGAGCGGCGATGCCAAGTTCGGGAGGATGACTTCGGTTTCCGGGTCACCGAACCGGGCGTTGAACTCGATCACTTTCGGTCCGTCTTCCGTCAGAATCAGACCCGCATATAAGAATCCTTCGAACGGCGTCCCCCGCTCCACCATCGCCCGCGCGAGCGGGACGAGCACACGCTCCACCGACTCCATATAAACGGCTTCTTCTAAATGCGGCATCGGGCTATACGCCCCCATCCCGCCCGTGTTCGGTCCTTTGTCCCCGTCGAAAGCGCGCTTATGGTCTTGCGACGTGATCATCGGGATGACGTGTTCACCGGAGACGAACGCCATGAGTGAAAACTCTTCCCCGTCCAAAAATTCTTCGATGACGACGCGTGACTGGTCACCGAACTTGTCGGTCGTGAAGATGTCATGAATCGCCGCACGTGCCTCATCGAGCGAGAAGGCGACCGTGACCCCTTTACCGGCTGCGAGACCGTCCGCTTTGACGACGAGCGGTGCCCCGATTGACTCAATATAAGCGAGCGCCGCTTCCGCTTCCATGAACGTCTCATAAGCTGCCGTCGGGATGTTCGCTTCACGCATGATTTCTTTGGCGAACGCTTTGCTGCCTTCTAGCAACGCCGCTGCTTTCGTCGGTCCAAAGATGCGTCGTCCGCTCGCGTTGAACGCATCAACGACACCCGCCATGAGCGCTGACTCAGGACCGACGATCGTCCAATCGATGTCTTCGGTCTCTGCGAAGCGGACGAGTGCGGTGACGTCCGTCTCTTCAATCGGCACACACGTCACACCGTCCATGTTCAAGTTACCCGGGGCGACGAATACGTCATGCCCGTCTTGTCTCAACTTCCATGCGAGCGCGTGTTCACGGCCGCCGCGGCCAATGACGAGTACGTTCATCCTCTTGCTCCTCTCAATGTTTGAAATGTCGGACTGAAGTGAACACCATCGTAATGCCGTGACGGTTCGCCGCTTCAATCGACTCGTCGTCCCGAATCGAACCACCTGGCTGGATGATGGCCGTAATGCCGGCTGCAGCTGCAGCTTCGACCGTATCGCCCATCGGGAAGAACGCGTCGCTACCAAGCGCGGCACCGACTGCACGATCCCCTGCCTGTTCGAAAGCGATTTTCGCCGCACCGACCCGGTTCATCTGTCCGGCACCGATGCCGATCGTCGTCTCGTCTTTCGCCACGACGATTGCGTTTGATTTCACGTGTTTGACGACACGCCACGCGAGCTTCAAGTCTTCCCATTCGGCCGCCGTCGGACGACGGTCGGTCACGATTTGGCACGAAGCATCGTCGAGCGTCATATCGTCGCCGTCTTGGACGAGGAGACCGCCCGCGACTGCCGTCAGACGCATGCCTGTCATCTGCCCCATCTCAAGCGTCAATAGACGTAAATTCTTTTTCTCTTTCAATCGGTCAAGTGCTGCCTCGCTAAAGGATGGGGCAATGACGATCTCTAAGAAGATGTTGCGGAGCGCTTCTGCCGTCTCGAGGTCGACTTCACGATTGAGGGCGACGATGCCGCCGAAAATCGAGACCGGGTCGGCCGCATGGGCGCGAGCGAACGCTTGGCTGATCGTCCGACCGACAGCGACGCCGCATGGATTCATATGTTTGACGACGACCGCTGCCGGTTCCGTCAACTCGCTGAGCGCCTCGAGCGCCGCGTTCGTATCTTGGATGTTGTTATACGAGAGTTCTTTGCCGTGCAGTTGCACCGCATCGGCGAGCGTCATGCCGTCATAGAGCGGTGTCTTATAGAACGCCGCCTGTTGGTGCGGGTTCTCCCCGTAACGAAGGTCTTGGACTTTTTCGTACGTGACCGTCAGCTGTTCTGGGAACGTTTCGCCGATTTGCTGACCTAAATAGTCGGCAATCAAGGCGTCGTACGCTGCCGTATGACGGAACGCCCTCAAAGCGAGTCGTTGCCGCGTCTCAAACGACGTACCGCCATTCTGAATCTCTGCGGCAACGTTGCCGTAGTCGGCCGGGTCGACGACGACCGTCACGCTCGCATGGTTTTTCGCGGCTGAACGGAGCATGCTCGGGCCGCCGATATCGATGTTTTCAATCGCCTCTTCATACGTCGCGTTCTCTTTCGCGATTGTCTCTTTGAACGGATACAAGTTGACGACGACGTAGTCGATCGGCTCAATGTGGTGATGTTTCATCTGTTCGACGTGTGAGTCTAAATCACGGCGTCCGAGCAGACCGCCATGGACGAGCGGATGGAGCGTCTTGACACGTCCGTCGAGCATCTCGGGGAACGATGTCACTTCCGAAATATTTTTCACGGGCAGTCCGGCCGCGACGAGTGCCGCTTCCGTCCCGCCTGTCGAGATGAGTTCGATGCCCGCTTCGTGCAAGACGCGCGCAAGTTCGACGATACCTGTTTTATCTGACACACTCAGTAATGCTCTCACTTGAAAACCTCCTGTTGGTTCAACACTTGTTGTAATACGCGTGGATAGAGTTGGTGTTCGATCGCTTGAATCCGGTGGGCCGCCTCGATGCGGTCACATCCCGCGATGTCGACTTCTTCTTGCGCGATGATTGGACCCGTGTCCATCCCGGCGTCGACGTAATGGACGGTGACACCGCTCGTCGACACGTTCGCGGCAAGCGCTTGACCGATTGCGTCTTTTCCTGGGAAGGCCGGCAAGAGCGACGGATGGATGTTGATGATCCGACCCGGATACGCCGCGAGCAGCACATCCCCGATTAAACGCATATAACCCGCCAAGACGATATAGTCGACGTGTAGCGCTTCTAACAGAACGAGCAGCTCCCACTCAAACTCTGACTTTGACGCATACGCCTTCGGCTCGAATGAGAACGTCTGGATATGATGACGGTCTGCCCGCTCGAGCACTTTCGCCTCAGGCTTATCCGTGACGAGGAGCATACACTGTCCACTCAGCTCGCCGCGCTCAATCGCTTCCCAAATCGCTTCGGCGTTGCTCCCAGATCCAGAGGCGAAGATAGCGAACCGCTTCACTGGTCGACCCCCATAATCCGGACGCCTGGTTTCGCTTCGACTTTGCCGATCCGATGCAACGTTTCGCCGACCCGTTCGAGCGCGGCTTGTACCGTGTCGACGTCTTCGGGACGTACCGTGATCATGAAGCCGATTCCCATATTGAACACGTTGAACATCTCTTGCTTCGACACGTGGCCGACTTGTTCGAGCCAGTCGAATACCGGCAGGCTCGGCCAGCTTGATGCGTCAAACGTGACACCAAGACCTTCAGGCAGCATGCGCGGCACGTTCTCATAGAAACCGCCGCCAGTGATGTGGGCCATCCCTTGGACGAGTCCGGTCGAAATGGCCGCTTTCGCCGCTTCCGAATAGATGCGGGTCGGTAGCAATAATGCGTTCCCGAGCGTCGTATCGAGCATCGCGATTTCATCCGTGTACTCGAGCCCTTGCGCCTCGACGATGTGACGGACGAGTGAGAAACCGTTCGAATGGACACCTGACGAAGCTAACCCTAGAACGATGTCCCCCGCTTCGATCGTCCGTCCATCGATGAGTAGCTCTTTCTCGACGACACCGACGGCAAATCCGGCGATATCGTACTCCCCGTCCGGATACATGCCCGGCATCTCGGCCGTCTCGCCGCCGACGAGGGCACACCCTGCTTGGACGCAGCCTTCGGCCACACCCGCGACAATGCGTTCGAGCTTCGCCGGTTCCGCTTTTCCGGTCGCGATATAGTCTAAGAAGTAGAGCGGTTCGGCTCCGTGGACGAGACAGTCGTTGACACACATCGCCACGCAATCGATTCCAATCGTATCATGTTGGTCGAGCGCGAACGCGAGTTTTAGCTTCGTGCCGACCCCGTCCGTCCCGCTCACGAGGATCGGATGTTTCAATTGCATCGAGCCGAGATCGATCATCGCCCCGAAACTGCCAAGTCCGGTCATCACTTCTGGACGCATCGTCCGTGCGACGTGACGCTTCATGCGTGACACCGCTTCATAACCTGCCTCTAAATTCACACCCGCTTGTTCATATCTTAAACTCATCGTCAGTCCCCCTCAAGCTTTTGTCTCTGTCACAAGTTCCGCCAGTTCAGTTGGATAAAGTCCGGTGAAGCAAGCGGCACACTGCCCGCGCAAGTTTCCTTCGAACGGTCGGCCGATTGCTTCGACCGTACCGTCTAATGTGAGGAACGCTAATGAGTCGGCCCCGATCTCTTGTTTAATCTCTTCGATCGATTTGGTGGCCGCGATCAACTCGTCCTTTGATGATGTATCGATACCGTAATAGCACGGATGTTTGATCGGTGGTGACGTGATGCGCACATGTACTTCGGTTGCCCCGGCTTCCCGCAGCAACTTGACGATGCGACGGCTCGTCGTACCACGGACGATCGAATCATCGACCATGATGACACGCTTGCCGTTGACGACCCCACGTAGCGCCGACAGCTTCATCTTGACGCCACGCTCACGCAATTCTTGTGACGGCTGGATGAACGTCCGCCCGACGTAACGGTTTTTGATGAGACCCATCTCGTACGGGATCCCGCTCGCCTCGGCGTACCCGATGGCTGCCGAGATGCTCGAGTCCGGGACACCGGTCACGACATCCGCCTCGACCGGTGCCTCGTTGAACATCTTTTTCCCCATCGCCTTACGGGCCGTATGGACGTTGATGCCGTCGATGATCGAGTCTGGCCGCGAGAAGTAGATGTATTCCATTGAACACATCGCCCGGACCGCTGCTTCACTGTAACGTTCTGAGACGATTCCGTCTTTCGTGATCATCAACAGTTCGCCCGGTTCGACGTCACGTACGTACGTCGCCCCCACGACGTCGAACGCGCACGTCTCTGAAGCGAACACGAACGCCCCGTCTTCAGTCTTTCCGAGCGAGAGGGGACGCAAACCATGGACGTCGACGCCGACGTAAATCGCGTCTTCCGTCAAGAAAAGAAACGCGAACGCGCCGACGAGACGCGCCAAGCTGTCCGAGATCCGCTCTTTCAATGAGTTGCCGCGGCTCCGTTTGATTAAGTGGGCGACGACTTCCGTGTCAGACGTCGTCTGAAAGATTGCCCCTTCCGCCTCGAGCATATGCTTCAACTCGTTGGCGTTGACGAGGTTGCCGTTATGCGCCATCGCAAGGTCCCCGGTGAGCGATTTGAAATGGAGCGGTTGGACGTTCTCAAGCGTGTTGCCGCCCGCGGTCGAATAACGGACGTGACCGATGGCGTGATGTCCGGTCAGGGCATCGAGTGACGGCTCGTCGAACACTTCGGCGACGAGACCGAGCCCGCGTTTCGCATGCAGGCGTTCACCGTCGGCCGTGACGATACCCGTCCCTTCCTGACCTCGGTGTTGCAGGCTGTGCAGTCCGTAGTAGGCGAGGTGTGACGCTTCGTGGTGATTGAACACCCCGAACACCCCACACTCCTCGTTCATGCCTCGGATGTCATATAACATGGAATAGCTCCTTCCCATACACGTTCAAGTTCAGTGACGTCCATTTCAATTAACCGATCGCTCGAGCGGACCGTCAGTTGCGTCGCTTCGGTCACTTGACCGATTCGTGTCGCCTTCGTCAGTTTGGCGAACGTGTCCGCGTAAATTGGCGCGACCGTGACGAGGAAGCGCGACTGTGACTCGCTGAACAGTGTCGTCACGAGATCCGTGTCGACGCTGACGTCTGCACCGAGCCCCGTGCCGAACACGAGCTCAGGAAGTGCCGCCGCTAAGCCACCTTCTGACACGTCGTGAGCTGCCGTGACAAGTCCTTGACGGATTGCCGTGAGCAGCGCTTGCTGGTGACGGCTCTCGATCTCGAGGTCGAGCGTCGGTGCTTGTCCGCTCACTTTTCCGTCTTGCAACATTTGTAGCGCACTGCCGCCAAATTCAGGCTTCGTATCGCCGAGAAGGAAGATGACATCTCCAGCTGTCTTGGCGTGTGACGTCGTGATATGTTCCGGCTTCGTGATTAAACCGACCATGCCGACGACCGGTGTCGGGTAGATCGCCGTCCCGTTCGACTCGTTATAAAGCGAGACGTTCCCGCCGATGACCGGTGTGTCGAGTGCCAAACACGCCTCGGCCATACCTTCGACGGCTTGGTCGAGCTGCCAGAACCCTTCCGGTTTGTCCGGACTCCCAAAGTTCAGGCAATCGGTGAGTGCGAGTGGCTCGGCACCGCTCGCGATGATGTTGCGCGCCGCTTCAGCGACCGCGATGGCACCGCCGACGCGCGGGTCGAGGTAGACATACTTCGCGTTACAGTCGGTCGTCATCGCGAGCGACTTGTCCGTGTCACGGATTCGGATGACGGCCGCGTCGCTACCTGGTGCGACGACGGTCGACGTTTGGACCATATGGTCATATTGCTCGTACACCCAGCGTTTCGAAGCAATCGTCGGCATCGCGAGGACGTCTTTCCACGTCGCGAGCACGTCTGTGACGACCGGTTGAACCGGTGTCATCGCTTGGAACGCCTCGTAGTATGCTGGAACTTTTGACGGTTTATGATAAACTGGCGCATCTTCCGCGAGCGCGTCGACCGGCACTTCAGCGGCTACTTCGCCGTGATGGACGAGACGGAGCACTTTCTGTTCGATGACTTCGCCGATCTTGATCGCATGAAGTCCCCACTTCGTGACGATCGCTTCGATCTCGTCTTCGTGTCCTGCCTTGACGACGAGGAGCATCCGTTCTTGTGACTCGGACAACATCATCTCGTAAGGCGTCATATCTGCCTCACGTTGTGGGACGAGGTCGAGGTTCATCTCGATACCCATGCCCGCTTTCGATGCCATCTCGGCCGAAGACGACGTGAGACCGGCCGCACCCATGTCTTGAATGCCGACGAGGGCCGGATGTTTGATGACTTCAAGACACGCCTCGATCAACAACTTCTCCATGAACGGGTCGCCGACTTGGACGGCCGGGCGTTTCTCATCGGCGTCTTCGCCGAGCTCTTCAGAGGCGAACGTGGCGCCGTGAATGCCGTCGCGTCCCGTTGTCGCCCCGACGTACATGACCGAGTTGCCGACCCCCTCGGCGATCCCTTTTTGAATGTCTTCGTGGCGGATGAGGCCGACACACATCGCGTTGACGAGCGGGTTGCCGGCGTAGGCCGGGTCGAACGCGACTTCTCCGCCGACCGTCGGGATGCCGACACAGTTGCCGTAGCCGGCGATGCCGGAGACGACATGGCCGAAGAGATGTTTCACACGTGATTCGTTCAAATCTCCGAAGCGGAGCGAGTTGAGGAGTGCGACCGGACGTGCGCCCATCGAGAAGATGTCGCGGATGATCCCGCCGACACCTGTCGCCGCACCTTGATACGGCTCGATGGCCGACGGGTGGTTATGGCTCTCGATTTTGAAGGCGACCGCCTGACCATCGCCGATATCGACGATTCCAGCCCCTTCACCGGGTCCTTGAAGGACGTGTTTTCCGGTCGTCGGGAATTTACGGAGCACTGGCTTCGAGTTTTTGTACGAACAGTGTTCAGACCACATGACCGAGAATAAACCGATCTCGGTGTAGTTCGGGTCACGGCCTAAGAGCGAGACGACGAGTGCGTATTCGTCGTCAGTGAGCCCCATTGTGGCATACAGTCTTTGTTCACGGATGTGCGTCGCTGTCGGTTCAGTTGTAAGTAACATGTCGTGTCCCCCATTTTACAATCGAAGTGAATAACCGTTTGCCGTCTTCTCCGCCGAGCATCGCCTCGACCGCTCGTTCCGGGTGCGGCATCATGCCGAGCACGTTTCCTTGTGCGTTCGTGATGCCCGCGATGTTCGCGACCGATCCGTTCGGGTTGTCTGTGTAGGTGAAAGCGATCTGGCCGTTCGTTCGCAGTGTCTCGAGTGTTGCTTCGTCACAGTAGTAGTTGCCTTCTCCATGTGCGATCGGGACGCGAATCGTCTCGCCCACCGCATAGTCGCTCGTAAACATCGTCTCGTTCGTCTCGACTTTCAGTTCGACCGTCTTGCACATGAACTTCAAATCACGGTTGCGCATCAATACGCCGGGTAGGAGTCCTGCCTCGACGAGCACTTGGAACCCGTTGCAGACGCCGAGTACCGGACGTCCCTCTTCAGCGAATCGCTTCACCTCACTCATAATCGGTGAGAACTGGGCGATCGCGCCGCAACGCAAGTAGTCCCCGTATGAGAAGCCACCTGGTAACAGCACACCATCAAAACCGACAAGTGACGTCTCCGTGTGGAATACATATTCCGCTTCTTCCCCGAGCACGTCTTTGACCGCATGATACATGTCGAGGTCACAGTTTGATCCCGGGAAGACGATGACTGCGAACCTCATGCGAGTACCCCCATCTCGATCCGATAGTTCTCGATGACCGTGTTGACGAGCAATTTCTCGCACATGTCACGGACCATCGCCTCGGTCGTCTCGTCTGCGACTTGAAGTTCGATGACTTTACCGATTCGTACCGATTCGACGCCTGTGAAGCCGAGATGCTCGAGTCCGCCTTTGACGGCGACGCCTTGTGGGTCAAGTACACTTTCACGTAATGTCACGTACACGTTCACTTTTTTCATTGGTCAGTTCCCCCTATGCGTGTTAACAATTGGCCGTACGTCTCTGTCAGTGATCCGAGGTCTCTGCGGAACACGTCTTTGTCGAGCTTTTGTTTCGTCTCTTTATCCCACAGGCGACACGTGTCGGGCGAAATCTCATCGGCGAGAATGATCGTGTCATCGAGTTTACCGAACTCAAGTTTAAAGTCGATCAAATCGATACCGTGTCCATCGAAGAAGTCGAGCAAGACATCGTTCACCCATAACCCGAGTTGTCGCAATGTTTCGACTTCTTTGTGTGTGGTGACTTGCAGTAAACGGATATGGTCCTCAGTTAAAAGCGGATCTCCGAGTGCGTCATCTTTATAGTAGAACTCGACGATCGGCGACAACAGTGGCGTTCCTTCTTCCCAGCCGAGCCGTTTAGCGAGACTCCCTGCGGCGACGTTGCGTACGACGACTTCGAGCGGAATGATGTCGACGCGGCGTACGAGCTGCTCGCGGTCTGACAGTTTCTTGATGAAGTGGGTCGGAATCTTGTTGTCGTGCATGAGCTCGAACAAACGCGTCGTGATGGCGTTGTTCAACACGCCTTTCCCTGCAATCGATTGTTTTTTCTCTCCGTTGAATGCCGTCGCGTCATCTTTATAGTAGACACGGAGCACACCTTGTTCTTCTGTCTCGTATAACGCTTTCGCCTTACCTTCGTAGATTGCTTCCATCTGTATCGTCCCCCTTTAAAGTGAGAGGGGCATAGCGCCCCTCAACGATCACAAACCACAGCGTTCAAAGATTGTATCGACACGACGTACGTGATGGCTCGGGTCGAACAAATCATCGAGTTCGTCACTCGTAAAGAGTGCGCCCATCTCGGCATCTTGCTCGATCAACGTCCGGAACATCGTCTCTTCTTCCCACGCTTGCATCGCTTTCGGTTGGACCGCGTCATAGGCGGCTTCACGTGACCAGCCTTTCTCGATCAAGGCGAGCAGGATGCGTTGTGAGAAGATGATGCCGAACGTCCGGTCCATGTTGCGGCGCATGTTGTCCGGGAACACCGTCAAGTTCTTCACGATGTTGCCGAAGCGGTTGAGCATGTAGTTCAGAAGGCCGGTCGCGTCCGGGAGGATGATCCGTTCCGCTGACGAGTGCGAGATATCGCGTTCGTGCCAAAGCGGGACGTTCTCATATGCCGTCACCATATGACCGCGAATCACGCGGGCGAGTCCCGTCATGTTCTCCGAACCGATCGGGTTACGTTTATGCGGCATCGCCGACGAACCTTTTTGGCCTTTGGCGAAAAACTCTTCGACCTCACGTGTCTCTGTTTTTTGAAGGCCGCGGATCTCGGTCGCCATTTTCTCGATGGATGTGGCGATCAAAGCAAGCGTCGACATGTACTCGGCGTGGCGGTCACGCTGTAACGTCTGTGTCGAGATCGGGGCTGCTTGAATCCCTAACTTGTCACACACATACGACTCGATGAACGGGTCGATGTTTGCGAACGTCCCGACGGCGCCGCTCATTTTTCCAAACTCGATCGTCTCGCGTGCGGCCATGAACCGTTTCTTGTTTCGCTTCATCTCTTCGTACCAGAGTGCGAGTTTCAAACCGAACGTCGTCGGTTCTGCGTGGACTCCGTGTGTACGACCCATCATGATGTCATATTTGTGGGCTTTCGCTTTCTCGGCGAGGATGTCGATGAAGCGATCGATATCGGCTTCAAGGATGTCATTCGCTTGTTTGATCAAGTACGATAGCGCCGTATCGACGACATCGGTCGACGTGAGACCGTAATGGACCCATTTCTTCTCGTCTCCGAGCGTCTCTGAGACGGCCCGTGTGAAGGCGATGACGTCATGGCGCGTCTCCTGCTCGATCTCAAGGATACGCTCGACATCGAATGATGCCTTGTCCCATAATACGTTGACGTCCTCTTTCGGGATGACGCCTAGTTCGCTCCACGCCTCGCAAGCGTAAAGCTCTACTTTGAGCCATGCATCAAACTTGTTCTCATCTGTCCAAATCGCCGCCATCTCGGGACGGGTGTAACGTGAAATCATAAAACGGTCTCCTTCCAAATTGCCAGTTGTTCGATGGTGTGAAGCGCGTCCTCGACGGTACTGCCGAGCACGTTCAAGTGCCCCATTTTCCGTCCGGGTTTCGCTTCTTCTTTTCCATACAGATGTAGTTTAACATTCGATGGTAACGTTTGTGGGTTCACTTTATCCATATGTTCGCCGAGCAGATTGACCATGACGACCGGTGTGTACTGAGTCGTCCGTCCGAGTGACATGCCCGTAATCGCGCGGATGTGTTGTTCGAACTGTGACGTCTCGCATGCATCAAGCGTATAGTGTCCTGAATTGTGAGGACGTGGCGCGAGCTCATTCACGTATAGCTCGCCGTCTTCCATCACGAACAGTTCGACGGCGAGCGTACCGATCAATCCAACATGGTCAGCGAGCTGAAGTGCTAAATGGCGCGCATCTTCTAGAATGTCCATGTCAAGCCGGGCCGGAACGATCGATAAATGTAATATATTATTTTGATGGATGTTTTCACTGATTGGGAATGTTGTCGTCTCATGTGCGCCTCTCGTCACGATGACCGAGATTTCTTTTCGGAATGGCAACCACGCCTCGGCGACATATTCATCTTCATTGAACTGTTCTATGAACGCGCGTACGTCTTGTGATGTCTGGAGCACGGTTTGCCCTTTCCCGTCATAACCGAAGCGGCATGTTTTGATGACCAATGGGAGTCCTAGCAAATCTTCGGCCCGGTAAACGTCCCGTACCGATCGGACCGGCACGTAAGGTGCGACATGCAATCCGGCCGCCTCGATCATCTGTTTTTCGAACAGACGATGCTGCGTCGCTGTTAACACGTCCATCCCTTGCGGACATTTATCGGCAATCGCCTCAATCATCGCTGAGTCGATATTTTCAAATTCGTACGTGACGATGTCCGAACGGCCTGCTAGTTCTTTTGCCGCTGAGATGTCGTCGAACCCGGCGACGATACTCGGTGCGACTTGGGCTGCCGGAGCCGTCGGGTTCGGGTCGAGACTGAGCGTCTCGTAACCCATTGCGCTCGCACTGAGTGACATCATCCGCCCTAACTGTCCTCCGCCTAATATCCCGATTCTCATTAGACGAGTTCCTCCGTTCCGCGCAGCGCCATGTCTCGTTTTTGTTGACGATACGTTTCTAGACGATCGATGACTTCAGGGAATTGAAGACTGAGAATTTGAGCGGCAAACAGTCCGGCGTTTGTCGCTCCGGCTTTTCCGATGGCGACCGTTGCGACAGGAACACCTGCTGGCATCTGAACGATTGACAGTAACGAATCAAGTCCGTTCAGTGCTTTCGATTGAATCGGGACTCCGATGACCGGAAGCGTCGTCTTCGCTGCTACCATACCCGGAAGGTGGGCTGCCCCGCCTGCACCGGCGATGATGACGTGTATCCCTCGTTCCCGAGCCGCTTCGGCGTATTGGAACATCAAGTCCGGCGTTCGATGCGCGGAGACGACTTGCTTTTCGTATGGAATGTCTAACTCTTCTAGCGCGTCGCACGCATGCTTCATCGTCTCCCAGTCAGAAGAACTTCCCATGATCACACCTACTGTTGCCTTCACATCAACGTCCCCCTTAAATAAAGAAATCCCTAAACTGATTAAACAGTTTAGGGTATAGGCCATGACAAAAAAATGTCGGCTATACCCCATAGTCTGATCAGAATCGGTGATCAGGTAGAAACTTGCAAGCCATTTCCTTGCGATTATATGGAGCAATATTTGATTTTCTTAACTCACAAGCCTATCGTACCTCGTTCTTTGAAAATATGTCAACAAACAGCGAACAATTTAATTGTCTGAATATTTATCGTTCGTCTTTACGATGTTTTTACAAAAACAAAAAAACCGCCACGCATTCGTGACGGTTTGGCATTATGGTTTGAGAGCGACGCACTCAAATAAGATTGATTGATGAGAATGAACAGGTTCGTCTTTGGTTCCCGTTTTTTCAAAGACAGGCTTTTCAATCCTTCGTACCGGGCGATACCCCATTTGAGCGATTCGGTCTAAACACTCACCGACTGTCTCGTTTGGCTCGACGTATACTTTGATTTTCTTGGCCATCTGTTATTCCTCTCCTTCATTTGAGTCACGATACAAAATACAAAAAAGCGGCGGCCCTTGAGCGAATGCTCCAGAACCACCGTTTGCCTGGCGACGTCCTATCCTCACAGGGGGAGACCCCCAACTACTTTCGGCGCTGAAGCGCTTAACTTCCGTGTTCGGCATGGGAACGGGTGTGGCCGCTTCGCTATCGCCACCAGACAAGGGAATTGTTCCCTGAAAACTGAAGACTCATCAAGTTCAAACCGTTTCTAGATCAAAGCCTCGACCGATTAGTATCATTCAGCTCCACACGTCGCCGTGCTTCCACCCATGACCTATCTACCTCATCGTCTCTGAGGGGTCTTTCTTGATTGCTCAAAGGGAAATCTCATC
>NZ_SJUQ01000049.1:0-4763 GCF_004337045.1 Exiguobacterium sp. SH5S4 | reverse complement strand
CCTACGGAAGTTCATCGCCGTGGGCATCGGGGGAAGTGCAAAGAAGGGGTCCGGCCACCGAAAATCGGTGACCGGACCCCTCTTTTTATTGAAAAGCTTTAAAACAGGCTAGTTATGTCCCAGCCCCGTTTTGGATTCAGTTTTGGTTATCGGTCTCATCTTCAAAGTCATCATCGGCAAACTCTTCAAAATCGTACTCTTCGAAGTCTGCTTCATCGATAAAGATGTCACGATCATTGACGACGTGAATCGGGCCATTGGCCACATCGATTCGAATCGTCCATGCCCATGGAATGCGCAGTCGGCTATATACGCCCGTCCAGAATTCCATCGATTCTTGCTCGTATCGTTCGAACTCTGTCAGTAACTCTTTAAACGTTACTCCTGACAACTGGAAGTTTGATTCTTGGATTCGCTCGAGCGCGTTATGTGTCGCTTCAAGCTCCGCCGCGCGGACCATCTCTTCGGCAGTCGCCATTTCGAGAATAGTTCCATCTGGTGGCAGAATGTCGTATACGTTGAACAATTCGCCTTCTTCTACTTCTACTTCTTCATCAAACTCATAGTCGTCGTGCCGCATGCTTCATTCCTCCTCACTCTAATTGAATCTACTACATTGTACCATTCCACACCTCGTTATAACGAAACATTCGCGTATATATTTTCCAGAGTGGGGAATGATACAAAGGGAACAGATTTGCCATACAGAAAGGGGCCAATTTACAATGAACGACTCATTTCAAGCACTCGTGCTCGACAAGCGTGATGACCGACTCCATTCCGAGGTGACTGAGGTCGATCTCGACTCACTACCTAAAGAAGAGGACGGCAACGTCCTCGTCGAGGTCCATTATTCGGCACTCAACTACAAAGACGCCCTCGGATTGACCGGATCGGGCAAAATCGTCAGCCATTATCCGTTCATCCCAGGCTGCGAATTCGTCGGGAAAGTCACCGAATCTGATCATCTTGATTTCAAGCCGGGGGACGAAGTCATCGCGACCGGCTTTGGCATCGGTGAGCGTCATTTCGGTGGCTTCAGCCAGTTTGCACAAGTTCCAGGAAATTGGCTCGTAAAATTACCGAAAGGCATGAACATGCGAGATGCCATCACGATCGGGACACCCGGACTGACCGCCATGTTCGCGATTGAGGCACTCGAACACGAAGACGTTCATCCTGGTCAAGAAGTGCTCGTCACGGGAGCATCCGGCGGAGTCGGAAGTTTCTCGATCGCCTTGCTCCATAAACTCGGCTATCATGCCATTGCCTCGACTGGAAAAACAGATTCATCTTATTTAACCGATCTCGGTGCTGAACAGACAATACCACGCAGTGAATTGGAAGGACCCCCCCGACCACTCGCTCGCCAACGGTTCGATGCTGCGATCGACTCGATCGGCGGTAACACGCTCGCGAATATTTTAAGCCAAACCCGATACGAAGGAACCGTCGCCGCTTGTGGACTAGTTGGAGGTCACGAACTTCCTGCGACCGTCTACCCGTTCATCCTGCGAGGCGTCCGTCTCGTCGGCATCGATTCGGTCATGCAGCCGATCGCAAGACGAGTGACAGCGTGGGAGCGTCTACACGAGCTGATCGAACCGCACGTACTCAACCAGATGGTGCACGAGATCCCGCTCCATGACGTCCCGCGTCAAGCCGAGGCGATGATGCGCGGTGAGCTGAGCGGCCGGACCGTCGTCCGCATGAACGGTTAAGCATCAAAAAAGGCTGAATCTGGGGATTCAGCCTTTTTTGATGCTTAATAGTGTCATTATAAAGTGAATCCGGCTGGTGCGTCTTTGACGACAACAATGACTTTGCCTTGGTCAAGCTTTTTCTCGAGTTGGTCAGCTTCCGTCGATGAGAATCCGAGTTGTTCGAACTGAGCCCGTAGCTCGTCTCCTTTTTTGCGGAACACGTTTTTTGCTGCCGTCCCTAAACCAACGTCTGAGGCTGTTACGGTATTCGCTTCTGCGTTTTCCGCCACGCGGTCGGTCCGATCATCATCATGAGTGATGACGTAAATGTTTGAGTCGTCTACTCCTTTTGTCTTCATCGATTGAATGGCGGTCACGACTTCTTCATCATTTGTAAATTCTTTGTACAAAACTGACATGTCTGTTCTCCTCCTTCAATTTACGTTACATAGGAGTTATTGCCGTCTTTTGACATATGTACACATTAAAAAACGATGACAAACGTCATCGTTTTATTAAACGGCCGGTTCTTGGCCTTTTAATTTTCTCAGTTCTTCTAACAAAATATCCGATTCATTGAACGGAATCGCTTCGCTGCCGACACGTTCGACATGGTCGTGCCCTTTTCCGACGACGACGATGCGCTTGCCGTCGAGCGCTTGCACGGCCGCATGGTGCAACGCGTCTCTTCGTGCTTCAAACGTCACATAATGCGTGTCCGTGTCGATCCCTTCGAGCAGCCCATCAATGATCTGCTTCGGATTTTCGGTTCGGACATCATGTACCGTCACAATCAAATCGTCCGAATAGCGGCTCGCGATGCGTCCCATCTCGGCCCGCTTCGTCGGGTCACGGTCTCCGGCCGCGCTCAAGACGACGACGAGCTGCCGCTCCCCTTTTTGTAAAGTGGACAGACATTTTTCAAGCCCGTCCGGTGTATGGGCGTAGTCGATATAAATCTCCGCATCTTCCGTGTCCAGCCGCTCGAGACGACCTTTCGGAAGTGTGAGCCCTGGAACATTATCGATAATCGCGCGAAGCATGAGCTCCGACGTCGAGACGAGACCGATGGCCGCGGCCAAGTTGGCAGCGTTGAACGATCCCATAAAGTGAACAGGCGCTTCGATCGTCATCGCGTTCATTTTGATGCGGACGGTGTGACCTAGCCAGATGACTTGAATATCGGCCGGGACGTCTGCGTGCGTACTGTACATGACTTTCCGCCGTGTCGGTGCGAATGCGGCCATCGTCTCGCTCGCCGGGTCTTCCGCGTTCAAGATGATGGCGTCGCCGTCCGTCGTTTCGACTTGTTCGAATAGACGCGCTTTCGCCCGTGCGTATTCATCCATTGAACGGTGGTAGTCGAGGTGGTCGTGCGTCAAGTTCGTAAACGCCGCTGCATGGAAGCGGACTCCTTCGACGCGCCCTTCCATCATGGCGTGCGACGATACTTCGACGACACAGTCGGTCACCCCGGCATCTGCCATTTCGGCCAAGATTCGGTGCAAGACGACGGCTTCTGGCGTCGTGTTAGGCGTCTTTAACTTCTTATCTTTATAACGGGCTCCAATCGTACTGACAATCCCGACCGGACGTCCTGATAAACGAAATAAATCATATGTTAACGTAGCAGTCGTCGTCTTCCCGTTCGTACCGGTGACGCCGTAAATTCGCATCCGATGGGACGGGTGGTCGTAAAACGCGCTCGCCACCACTCCGGCCGTTCGTTTCGTATCGGCAACGACAATGTTCGGCACCTCGAGGTCAAGCGGAGATTCAGAAATCACCGCGCTCGCTCCTTTAGAGACAGCGTCTTCGGCGAATTCATGTCCGTCCACCGTATAACCACGGATGCAGATAAACAAATTCCCTGGACTGACCTTTCTGGAATCTGTTTCAATTCCGGTCACCCATGGATCACATTCGATATCATCCATCTCATTTCCTAGAATGGCGGATAAATGTTTCGTCCTCATGCTGTGTACTTCCTTTCTCATGGGTGTCGCTAGGTTAACAAACCTTATCGTCATGGTACTAGATTTTAGGCTGCAATAGAGATGACAAATATATTACTTCCCTTTTTCATAGGAAAACATACGTCTAACCAAAAAATTCCTAGCCCATAACGGGACTAGGAATTCATTTCGCTATCCGTGAACCGAAGTCCTTGTTCAGCGAGAGCAATCTCTAACAATCGAAACACACTCGGTCCGACACTATGCATCACGGCGATCTTCATTCTCGGATAAACCGTGAGTTGTTCGAGCGCATCAGTAGAAGCGGAAACGTGCGCGCGTTCTGCCGGCGCCGAACATTTGGAAAGTGGCGTCATCCGACTCCCTCTTCCCCTTCAAATTTCCGGTCGATCGTCGGGAGACAGGCAAGGATGCGCTCGATGCAAAATGTTCGCCGGGCTTGCTTCATGATGTCCCATGCGACCACCCGTTCCCCTTGTAGCTTCATCAACTTGACCCGTCGCTTCGAGATGACCCCATGACGATCCACATACATCAATTCGACGACCCGGCCCATCCGCATCCAACGCGTCACTTCATCCTTCATCCTGTATCCTCCTTTGTTACATTCATTATACAGAACATTTGTTCTTATTTCTAATCTAAAGGTGTACGTTTGAGTAATTTCCCGTATGCTAGAAGAAACGAATCTTTTGTGAAAGGGGTACGCCCGTCATGACATACGTCATGTTGGCCGTTTTGGCCATCTTCTTATTTATTTCCATGATTTTTGCCGCCAAGGCGTTGCCGAACTTGAAAGACGTCTTATTCAACCGCGGAAGCTTGTTCGGTCAAGAGAGCGAGACCGTCACGTGCCCGAACTGTAAACAGACGTTCAAACGGGCACCGGGCAGTAGCCAAACTTGCCCCCACTGCTATCATTCATTTTGACCTAAAACACCCGAAGACCCGCATAAATGATATGCTCCCCAATAGGTAGACAGATGAAATAACAAATCTGTTTATCTGATTGGGGAGTGTTTTTTTATGGCGAGAAGTCGACATTCGATCGAACAAAAACTGAGTGCGCTGCGTATGATGGACG
>NZ_SJUQ01000048.1:0-5243 GCF_004337045.1 Exiguobacterium sp. SH5S4 | reverse complement strand
CTCACATACTAAACTTCACAGGTGACAGTTATCGTGTCACGCATGCGTTGTCGAAACACTAAAACCCAGCTGGCAAAGTTCTGTACTTTTCGTTGCATTATTGTGCACATTTGTATTGCAAAATACACACGTCGACTATTTCTAGTTCCGGAAAAAACTCGTTTAACATGAGGAATCCCTTCAATCCTTTTAGTAAACTAATTCCCTAAGATAAGATTCATCAAAAGTGAGGAAGAACCAATTTTAAACTGTTGTTAACACCCTGCACCGTCTCCCGACGCTCGCTTCGTTTCCGTCAACAGGACGCACAACGGTGTTCGTTCTGAGGACAGCTTATCTATCCGAAAGGGGACAAACCATCATGGAACTATCCGCCATCATCGAGGTCATCCGCATCAAACAGGAGGTTCGCGAGGACATGGTCACCCTCGAGCACGCCATCATCCACTCGCCGCACAGCGCCTGACAAATCGGGTCATCGTTCATTGGGGACGACGCCTGTGAGGTGTTCCTCGCCATCATGCTCAATACGAAGAACCGGGTCATCGGCATCCCGGTGCTCGACCATCTCATCCTCGGTTCGTCCGAGAAGAGCAAAGACGAAAGACGTGCGTTTTTCTTTTGTGGGGCGGCGATTCGCGTTGCTCTCGCCTGGACCCCAAAATCGGATTCGTCAAAAGGAAAACAGGGGATCGTCAACTCTGGTCGGGACAACGCTCCTCTGTTCAATATCATTTTGAGTTTTTCAGTGACCTCACTAATCTATCGGAGTTCTGTTCTGAATCTTCGGCAATAGTGTAAAATCGTATCGAGCAAAAACTGTAAATTTTATCTAGGTTCACATCGTTATAAAATCTTCTTCAAAATTTTTAACGACTGTTAACTTTTTATTGACAGAGTATTTATTCTTGGACATAGACAAAACTCCCTCAAAAATAAACAGTTTTATTATTTCAACTGTTTATTTTTGAGGGAGCCATATCATTTACACTTCAAATATTTTTTATTTTTGTACTAAGTCAACCTTGCTTTGATTGATTCTATAAACTTTATCACACAGCGCATCAATATCTTCAGAATTATGACTGGTTATAAGAATCGTTTTTCCTTCCTTCTTGAAATCTAAAAGCATGTTTCGTAATGATTTTACACTGTCATGATCAAGCGCATTAAACGCTTCATCTAAAATAAGAACGTCTTGGTTCTCCATAATGGCTTGTGCAATCGCTAGTTTTTGTTTCATACCTAATGAATAATTTTTTACCTTTTGTTGATTTTTTGGTTGTAAACCGACTTTAACCATTGTTTCTTCAATTTCTTTGTCGTTAATTTTATCCTGAATCAAAGCGAGTTGTTTTAAATTTTCAAAACCTGTTTTATTTGCTATGTAACCTGGACGATCAATAAGTATTCCAAAATCTTTTGGAAAGCGGTTTTTTTTATGTAGCTTGTTATTTCTTACCGTTATTGTTCCTTCATCAGGAAAAACGAATCCACACATCATTTTAAATAAGACAGATTTACCTGATCCGTTTGGTCCAACAATACCAACAATTTCACCTTGATTGATTGTTAAATCAACACTATCAAATAAGTTATTGCCCATATATGTCTTCGATACGTTTTCTAAACTTATTATCTCCATTTTACTACCCCTTTCATACTTTAAGACTTTTAGAGAACATTACTTTTAAAAACATTAAAGAACCTACAATATAAGCGAACAAAACAATTAGTAAATGCTGAAGACTGAATGACTCAGTAACGATTACAGCATTTAATCCAACCGGAAAAACACCCCACACATTTATCCCTGGTAATAACATAAAAGATAATACTCCAAACAAGATTAGTAAAAAGTAACCCTCAGAGGACTTCCATAAAGTAATAAAGCTAAAAAGCAAATAACATATAAGCTGAAGGAATGAGAAACAAATGATAAAAAGAATCAAGTTACTATTTTGTAGTGATGTTATGTCTGTTTTCAAAGAAGGGTCTAATCCATTAAAGATTCCAAATAAAATTACGAATCCTATAATGGATAATAAAACACTGAAAAGAAATAATGATTCTTTTATAAATACTTTGAAGAACCATTTATCAATACTTCCGTATCTAATAATTTTGTAATGACTTACTTCCCCGATTTCATGAGAAAGTCGAATTTGGCTTAAATATGATAATCCGAAAAAAGTAATCAGGTATGCAAATAAAGATGCAAAAGAAGAATTAAAAGCACTTACTCCCAAGAAAATTACTGTAATTAAGTCACCGAGTGTTAAAATATCTACTTTGTTATTTTGAAAAGTTATCAAAATATAAATAAATATCAATATACTGTAAATAATATAAGGAAGCGTCTCTTTTTGTATTATCCTAAATATTTTTTTGAATTCGATTAAATATTTAATAACAAAAAATTCAAAAATAAAAAGCGTTATAGGAATTACAAAAATGATCCATATACTTGATAAAGCATTTATTGCAGCAGCAACTGTAAAGTAAACTGAAGGAGATAAAAATTTAAATTCTGATGGAAAAATTTTAAATCCAAAAACACAAAGTAAAAATAATAAAGCTGCCTCGATATACAAGTACTGGTGTTTCTGATGCATTAAAAATAATAAAACCAGCATTCCATGAAGACTTATTGAAGCAACTATCCATAATAAGAATTGAAAGAATAGCGGTACTAAAGGATTTTGAAATTTTGAGTATAACTCGTTTAATTCATTCACTCCATTATCTAGTGTGCTATATTCACTCCAGTTCATCTGGAATGGTAAACCGATAGACATTAATAAACTAAGGATAAACAACAGTATAAACATAGGGAAGATTTGAACTAAAAAATTTTTAGTCGTATAAAGCATCCATGAATTGAACGACTTTAGTCGTATAAGCAACGTATAATCAAATTTAGTAGTGATTGTTTTGACTGAAGTAAAGATTATAATCGGAATTAAAAAATACACCATAAGATATGAATCATTTTGAAGTGAGTATATCGGATCCCATATATTGATATTTAATGAGTATTCTCCTGCAGCACTAAATATTTGTTTTTTTAGATATAAGCTATAAAAAAATATTACTGTACCAACTAAAAGCCACTTTATTTTTGTAAATTCTTTAAAAAGTGTTTCAAGCATTAAATTTGTCACCTGCTTTACTTAATTGAAAGTCCATTCTTCTCTTTTTGAAATATAGACTTTGTATACGATTAAGTTGATTAAAAGTATTACTGTGAATGGAACAAAAACTGTCCAAATTGGTTGGGCTGTAATATTGAACGGAAACAAGGTACTCAATGGCGAAAATTGTGGAAACTGGAAAATTCCTGAAACAAAATTTAAAAGGTGATACCCCATAAACGGAATAGAGATGGCTACGAAAATACTATTAAGTGACAATACAAGAATATAAGCAAGCGTAGCGTATAGAGCAGCATTTAATCCAATCCATATAGCATAAATTGTGGCATATAAAAACGGGTTGTTTTCAATTAAGGACGAAAATACATTCTTAACATCAACAGTCGATTCACTTATCGGTGTATAATTTACTAACCCTAACCAAGGCTCAATAAACTGTACAAACAAATATGTAACGAAAACCATTAAAAATAATACAATTCCGCTTAAAATTGCGTTAACAATCCCTTTACTAACTAGATAATCGTTAAGGTTTACTCTAGTTCTCGTATAAGTCAAAAAATTATTTTTATACTCTGAAATAAATGAAGGAACGTATACTAAAACCGCAAGAATTGGAAAGATCATTGCCGGAATAGTAGAGATACTCTCCTCAAAAACTTCGATTGGCTGAAAAAATTCATAAGTATTATACACTGTTAAAAATTGAATTAAAGGGACAATGAAAATAATAAACGAAAATAATATTAAATTTTTAGTTGTCAATGCATTTAACAATTCTTTTTTTATTTGCTTCAACATGAATTAACCTCACTTCATTTTCATCCTTTTTGTTAAGGAATTAATTATTTTCAAATCAAAGATTCGAGTAATTTTTTCACAAATATTTACTATCATCAAAGGAATTATTTTCTATCTTAAGATTACTCTAGAGCACCTTTTTAAGTAAAGTAACTTTTAAAAAAGAAACTCTATATTGATAAAAACACTTCTATTTTCCTAAAAGAATGTGAAAAAAGAGTTATTGTGCCTATTGAATATCATTTATAAAATTTAAAACGACCTAAGTCCTAAATATCATTGAACTCAAGTCGTTTACATTTTTATTTACTATGTTAGCATGAGACAAATAAATCTTAACTTTTAAATAACAATATTTATTAGTTACTTATCCAAGAACCTGTAACTTTTACATCTACTGGAGTTGTAAGATCGTTACTAAATTGAACACGTGCAGCAGTCCCTTTATTAATTGAATTTGGAAGACCACGAGTCTCATAATCGCTTACACCACGAACCCAAGATCCTGTACCAGATGTTGCTGCCATACGAGCGTCAACTGTATAGTTACCGCCAACAATACTAGAGTTCAATTCACCGCGAGCATCTGAGATCGCCTTAGTTTGAGATGAAGAGCTCCCGGCACCATTATATGCCCCAACTGTCACGCTATAACTCGTAGCAGTAGTTCCTGCTTGCGCAAAACCAACAACTGATAATAAACCGACTGTAAGTCCTAATGTGGCTAAAGTTTTTTTCTTCAAGATAAGTTCTCCTTTTCAATAATTTATATTACAAATTCCATAATAATACTTTACACATGATAAAAACACCTAAAAATATGTAATATATAAAAATAAATACAAAGTACTACATATATATTTAAATAAATTAAATAAACAATACAATGTACCTACTTCGAACTGAACCCTAAACGGTAAACACTTGATAAAAAGTGCTCATTTGAACTACCCCATAAAAGTTGGACATAAAAATCCAACTTTTATGGGGTGTTTTTATGGTCAAATTTACGAAGGCTTTCAAAATTCATGTGAACCAACATACGAACATGTTTTTTTAACGTTCGTTAAAAAGACGGAAAAGCACAACAAGCTAATTTATTTTATAAATACATAAATGGCTATTTTTGGTGATGAAATACAAACGATAATATTGTTAAATGTCAACAGCGGTTTAAAATTCCTTCTTAATAACGGATTAAAAATCCCTTTTTTACACGTTACTCTTGGAAACTATCGACACGGGTCGGCTGGATGCCGGCCCGTTTCTTTTCCCTCATCCGATATG
>NZ_SJUQ01000047.1:0-6508 GCF_004337045.1 Exiguobacterium sp. SH5S4 | reverse complement strand
AGATGATTTTACTCATGGATGCGTTCCCCCGTCTGAATGAATAGGTTCATTATATCGATTCGACCGCACACAAAAAACCCTGAATGAGCACTTTTTATCAAGTGTCTATCATTCAGGGTTCAGTTCACTTGCGACATGGACCTTTTTTTTACGCTTCGAACAACAACTGTTCTGGATCTTCAATCATATCTTTAATGTGTTTGAGGAACGTCACGGCCTCACGGCCATCGACGATGCGGTGGTCGTATGAGAGCGCCACGTACATCATCGGACGGTTCTCAATCGTCTCAGCATCGATCGCGATCGGACGAAGTTGGATCGTGTGCATTCCGAGGATAGCGACTTGCGGTCCGTTCAAGATCGGTGTCGATAAGAGTGAACCGAACACGCCGCCGTTCGTGATCGTGAACGTGCCGCCAGTCAGGTCGCTAAGCCCGAGCTTATTGTTGCGGGCCTTGTCGGCAAGATGGATGATATCCTTCTCGATCTCGCCAAAGTTTTTACGGTCCGCTTCCCGGACGACCGGGACGACGAGTCCGTCCGGTGCCGATACGGCGATGCCGATGTCGTAATATTTCTTCAAGACGATCTCGTTGCCTTGAATCTCAGCGTTCAGATACGGCATCCGTTTCAGAGCCGCGACGGCCGCTTTCGTGAAGAACGACATGAAGCCGAGTTTGACGTCGTTATCTTTAATGAACTTCTCTTGACGACGTTTCCGGAGCGCCATGACCGCCGTCATATCGATCTCGTTGAACGTCGTGAGCATCGCCGCCGTCTGTTGGACTTCGACGAGACGGCTCGCGATCGTTTGACGACGACGCGTCATCTTGATGCGCTCTTCGTCTTTGCCACTCGCGACCGGTTGTGGTGCCGCAACCGGTGCTTTCGGTGCTTCTGGCTTTGGCGCCGGTGTTGCGTTGTGGTTCGACACGTCATGGACGTTGATGCGGCCGATCGGGTCGTTCGTCTGAACGGCCGAGAGGTCGATCCCGCGCTCACGAGCGAGCTTGCGTGCCGCCGGTGTAGCGATCGGGCCTTTACCTGGGCTTGCCACGTGCTCTTCACGACGCTCGACTTTTTTCGCTTCGCCGACTTCTTCTGTTTTCGTCTCGGCTGGAGCCGGAGCAGCTTCTGTCGCTGCTTCCGTCTTCGTCTTCGTCGCGACGGCCGTGCCGCCGGCTGATCCTGAACTTAAGCGGGCGATGACTTGACCGACTTGGACCGTGTCGCCTTCCCCGGCGAGTTGTTCTTCCAACGTTCCCGACTCATCGGACGGCACTTCGATGTTGACTTTGTCTGTCTCGAGCTCGACGATGGCCTCCCCTTTTTCAACGTGGTCGCCTGGCTGCTTGAGCCATGACGCGACCGTTCCTTCCGTAATGGACTCTGCTAATTCCGGTACTTTAATTTCGATCACAATGAGTTCCCCCTTAACTTATTTACGATCTTTTTGGTATGTGCTCGCTCCAGCCGCACTTGAGACGGCGTCACGGGATAAGGCTTCACGGATGATGCGTGCTTGTTCTTGTTTGTGTGCTGTCGGATTTCCTTCAGCCGGGCTCGACCGGCGACGGCGGCCGATGTAACGGACGTTCAGACGGTTCGATGTCACCGCTTCAAGACGCGGCTCGATGTATGTCCAAGCTCCCATGTTTTTCGGTTCTTCTTGTACCCAGACGATCTCTTTGGCGTTCGGGTAGCGACTGATGACGTCGCGAATCTCACGGACCGGGAACGGATAGATTTCTTCGACGCGGATGATGTGGAGGAAGTCGAGTGACTCCTCTGACTTCATCGTCGCTTCTTGCAGATCGATCGCCATCTTCCCTGAACAGAAGACGAGCCGTTCGACTTTGTCCGGCTGTTCGCCGAGACCTGTTTGTTCGACGATCGGACAGAAGCTGCCATCTGACAACTCTTCGACCGTTGAGGCTGCAAGCGGATGACGAAGCAGGCTCTTCGGTGTCATGATGATCATCGGTCGGATTTGCTCGGTGCCGAGCATCTTCGCCTGACGACGCAAGATGTGGAAGTATTGGGCAGCCGTCGACAAATTAGCGACCGTCCAGTTCTTTTCACCGGCGAGCGTCAAATAACGTTCCATCCGCGCGCTCGAGTGCTCCGGACCTTGTCCTTCGTAACCGTGCGGCAACAGCATGACGAGACCCGATTTTTGACCCCATTTCGCACGACCGGCCGAGATGAACTGGTCGAACATGACTTGGGCCGAGTTGGCAAAGTCACCGTACTGCGCTTCCCACAACACGAGCGTATCTTGTGCGAACACGTTATAGCCGTATTCAAAGCCGAGCACCGAGCCTTCCGAGAGCGGGCTGTTATGCACCGTGAACGAGGCTTTCGCCGTCGACAACTCGTGGAGCGGCGAGAATTTCTTGCCGGTCTCGACATCGTTCAACATGATGTTACGTTGCGCGAACGTCCCGCGCTCTGAATCTTGACCGCTCAAACGGATCGGTGTCCCGTCCGAGATGATTGAGGCGTAGGCGAGTGTCTCGGCATGGCCCCAGTCGATCTTCCCGTTGTCCCCGAACGCGTCACGACGACGGTCGAGTACTTTTTGCAGCTTATGGAACACGCCGAACCCTTCAGGCCAGACGAGCAGCTCATCGTTCAACTGTTGCAACAAGTCGCGTTCGACTGCCGTATCGACGTAAGGGAATCCTTTATAGACTGCTTCCGGCAAGACGATGTCCGCATCTTCTTCCTCAGCCGGGACGAGGTCGCGCGCTGACTTCAAGCGATCTTCAATCGATTGTTCGATCGTCGCTTTGTCTTCTTTCGTCATGACGCCTTCTGCTTCGAGAAGATCGGCATAGACGTGACGGACCGATTGATGTTCTTTGATTGCTTTGTATAGAACCGGGTTCGTGTTCATCGGTTCATCCATCTCGTTGTGTCCATAGCGGCGGTAGCCGACCAAGTCGACAAGGATGTCTTTATGGAACTTGGCACGGTATTCGCTGCACAATTTCGCGACGGCGACACACGCTTCCGGGTCGTCGGCGTTGACGTGGAAGACCGGGATCTCGTAGCCTTTGGCGATATCACTCGCATAACGTGTCGAGCGCGAGTCGCTCGGGTCCGTCGTGAAGCCGATCGTATTGTTGGCGATGACGTGGACGGTGCCGCCTGTGCGGTAGCCCGTCAAGTTCGTCATGTTGAGCGTCTCGGCGACGATGCCTTGGCCTGGGAACGCGGCGTCCCCGTGGATCAAGATCGAAGCAGCCTTGTCATCGTGTTGGACCGGCATCCCTTTTGCAGAGCGGTCGTCTTGCGCGGCACGCGTGTAACCTTCGACAATCGAGCCGACGAATTCAAGGTGGCTCGGGTTGTTGGCGAGGTTCAAGCGGACTTCTTTCTTCTCATCTAACACGCGGCGGTCGAGTCCAAGATGGTATTTCACGTCGCCCGACCAGCCGAAGTTGATGCCGATCGAACCTTCTGACGGAATGAGTTCTTTGTTCGGTGCGTGCTGGAACTCGGCAAAGATCATTTCATACGGTTTACCGAGCACATGGGCGAGGACGTTCAAACGTCCACGGTGTGCCATCCCGATGTTGATGTGTTCCGAACCGCTCGAGATGAGCCGTCCGACCATCGCGTCAAGGAGCGGGACCATGCTGTCGAGTCCTTCGATCGAGAAACGTTTTTGTCCGACGTACGTCTTATGAAGGAACGATTCGAACAGTTCCGTCTCGGCTAAACGCTCAAACAATTCGAGTCTTTCTTCTTTCGAGTACGCGGCTTTCAATGCGCCTTGCTCGATGCGGCGGCGAATCCAACGTTTCTCTTCCATATCATCCAAGTGGCGCAGCTCGATGGCAACCGTCCCTGTATAGACGTCGAGTAAATGACGGACGAGTTCAAGTGCGTTCGCGCCGGGCTTCGGTACGTCTTCTGACAGCAAGTGTGCCGGGATCTGCTCGAGGTCTGACTCGTTCAACCCGTAACGGTCGAACACAAACAACCCGTGCTCACGCGGATGGTCCTTGAGCGGATAAATATCAGCCGCTTTATGACCGAGCGCCCGGATATCATTGACGAGCCGAGTCGCCGCCACGATTTTCTCCAAATCAAATGAAGCGACCGGTGCGACCGGTACCGCTTGTTCGGGTGAACCGTTCTCATCAAAGTAACGACGCGTCTCCGCATCGACCGATTCTCTGTCTTCCAAATATTGCTCGTACAATTCAACGATGTAGCCTAAGTTTGGACCATAAAATGTTTGCGATTGCTCGCGACCGTTCGACGACTCTCCCATTGAATAAATCCCCCTGTCCGTTCCTATGCGCCCGATGTGTGAACGCTTTCATTTTTTAAGGCCGCACGAATCAGTTCATCCATCTGATTCAGGCCGTGAAAAGAGCCAAATCTTGCCTCTTACTCTCTTCTTCATACTACACCTTTCCAGGTCGAAAGACCCTTTCAAATTCACAATTCGTCCATACTAATTCAATAAGTTTTACTTATCGACTAATTGTGAAAGTTGTCGTTTGATTCAATTGTTTCAAAAAAAGGTGAAACCTTCTTTCAGTCTTGTCGTATACAATGTTAGCAAGATTGGAAACAAATCTCAAAGAAAGCAAGGTGACAACATGTTATCCGTCCAAAATGTCCACAAAAAACTGGGCCAGACGAACGTTCTGACCAACGTCAGCTTCGAAGTCACGCCCGGCGAAATCTTTGGCTTCCTCGGTCCGAACGGTGCCGGAAAGACGACGACGATCCGTATCATCACTGGTCTAATGCCGGCAACGCACGGTAAAGTGACAGTCGACGGGTTCGACGTATCGACCGACCGCCAAGAGGCGCTCAGTCGCATCGGGGCCATCGTCGAAAACCCGGCGTTCTACCCTTACTTAACCGGTCGAGAAAACTTGATCCACGCCAAGAACTTGATCCCCAATTTGAAAAAAGTCGACTTGAACGCCCTCGGGGCACTCGTCGGGCTCGAATCGAAGCTCGACATGAAAGTCAAACAGTACTCGCTCGGGATGAAGCAACGTCTCGGGATCGCCCGTGCGCTCCTCCACAACCCGAAAGTGCTCATTCTCGATGAGCCGACGAACGGGCTCGACCCGGCCGGCATCGCCGACCTGCGCAACTACTTACGGCATCTCGCCGAGCACCGCGGCATCGCCATCTTGATCTCGAGCCACTTACTTAGTGAGATGGAACAAATCACGGACCGGTTCGCGATCATCGACCACGGTCAAATCAAGTCGGTCCAAGACGGGACGACGCGTGAAGAAGGCGTCATTCTTTGTAAAGTGTCACGCGAGCAGATGAACGAGGCGCTCGACGCGGCCGCCATGATTTTTGACGATGTGAAGATCGTTCAGCAATCGGCAGAGACGTTCCTCGTCCCCCGCCCTGAGACGGATATCCCGGTTCTGTTGAAACGACTCATCAATCAAGACATCAACGTCTTCCAAATCGGGATGAAATACGAGACGCTCGAGGACCAGTTCCTCAAAGTGACGAAGAAAGAAGGAGGAACGAACAATGCGTTCATTACTAGCCAATGAGTTTATGAAATGGCGGCGCACGATCAAGCCGCTGATCGCCCTCGGCATGTATACCGGGGTCATCATTTTGACGTACGTCATCGTCACGAGTGGAAACGAGTCGGGAGATGCGACAACGTTCGTCAACTATACAACGATGGCCGCGATGACGTTCCTCGGCATCTTCACGATCGTGTTCACCGCTGAAATGATCGGGAACGAGTTAAAGTTCGATACATTGAAACACTTGCTCATGAGTCCGTACTCCCGTGACCGAATCTTGCTGTCGAAACTCGTTGCCGCAATCCTGATCATGCTCGCCCAGTTCGTGTTCATCCTTGCCGTGACGTATGGCTTCGCTTTGACGCTTGACGGGAACTTGACGTTCGAGCAGTTCCGTAACGTCCTACTCAGCGTGTCGAGCGGCGTGTTCGTCATCTTCTTGACGCTCATGTTCTCGGTCGTCTTCAAATCGGTCGGTGTCGTCATCGGTTTTACCGTACTCGCGAACTTCGTCTCGACGATGATCGGCGGCCTCCTCATCGCATGGAAGCCGGCCATTGCTAAATGGATCGTCTTTTTGCACACGGACTTGTCCATTTATTATCAAAGTCCAGGCTTCATGGAGACGATGGACGTGACGATTTGGTTCTCAGCGTTTTACGTGTTGATCCACATCATCGCCTTCTATATCATCACGGCGTTCATGTTCCGCAGCAAGACATTCGCGGAATGACCTGCCCCTCTCTATGAACGTGACAAAACCTCTGACTGTCGGACACACAATCCCAACATTTCAGAGGTTTTTTTGTTTGATGATACGGTATTCTAGGTATAGAAACGGTGAACCACTCACCACTTATTTGCTTCGCAACTTGAAGTGGGAGCTTCTTGGGAAGACCGTGCTTTGACCAGCCACGGTTGTGGACCAAGCTCGTCGGGCAGTCCCTGCCCTGGAGTGTTTCAGTCGGCGAGCC